>DATFRK010000140.1:0-12352 GCA_035263325.1 Pyrinomonadaceae bacterium
TGGCACCGCGACAAACCAGTCTTCGGAGAAGTGGTAGGCATTTCGCTGCTTTCCCCCTGCGTATTACGTTTCAGACGAAAGTTGGCGCCAAAACCTCGAAGCGGCAAGAAAGCATCTCAAAGTTGGGAGCGAGTGAATGTGACGGCCGCGCCTCGCTCCGCCTATCACTTGAGTGGTCTGGCGCGATCGATGTGGGAGCACAGTATTTTGCGAGTTTCGGAACTGCGGTATGCCATCACCTTTCGTACCTTGCAAGAGGATGGATAGATGAACTGGGGCAGCCTCATACTGTTGTGGCGAAAATGTGATGAACTGGCCTGAGTTCTCCTCTTCAGTAACACCCGCGTTGCGTACGGAAGCGCACAAACGTTCGGCTAGCAATGTGTAGAATTCATAAGACGAAAGTGCTATAAACAAATCCCCAAATTACCCTCAAGTTAATCCCTCTCCCGACGAAGAAAATTCCCCTCCAGATGCAGTCGTCCGGTTTTATTTAGCCCAGTTAATCTAAGTCAGCTACAAGGGGGTTCGATGCACAAATCGTTTCTTACTCTAGTCGTCGTGGTGCTGTCTGGCTGTTTTTCACCTCAGGTAGCCGCGCAAGTAACAGGAACTAAGACGCAGCCCCTGCCAAACATCAAGTATCCGAACAATCCGGCCAACTCCGCGCCCGGGCCAGCGCGCACTTCAGGATGGCCAAATCCCGAGGCGAAGCGCTTGTTAGAACAGGGAGAGAAACTCGCCGACGTTGAACAATTCTCACAAGCCGTGGAAAGTTTTCAGAAAGCACTAAAGCTAGACAATGAATATGCCGATGCCTATGCCGCCCTCGGTCGAGCGTACTTCCAACTGCAGCAATGGCAAAAAGCGGTCGACAACCTCACCCGGGCCGCAGAATTGAGAACCAAACAAGCGAAAGCACAAGCCCAACTTAACCCAAAGTTGTCGGCGACCGAACAATCAACAGCCGGCAGTCGCGACAAGGCCGTCTCGAATAGTCCGGCGGGCAAGCTCGCGAAAGAAAATAAGGGACAAGTTCCGGAAATTAATCAGAACTCGAAGCTACCGCCAAACCAGGTCCGCCCTGACAGCAGCAAGACTTCGACTAACAAACCACCGCAAACAGTGAACCAAAATGTGGGGGCGAAAACCAAGAGTAATGATTCACAGACCCTACGACTCTCAGAACCGGTGCTCCAGGCAGCTAGCTCTCAGGGAAACTCGCAGATCAAATTGCCGCAGGTTCCTGACTCAACTGTGGCTGCCTTGAAGATGCCGACTCCTGGAACGTCGCGGCAGTTAGTTCGACCTCCAAGCGCTAGTCCAGCAGTGAACGAGCTGAGCAAATCGTCGCCGCAAAGCAATTCCCGCGGTAGCGAGATTCCAGCAAAACAACCACCAGCACAACTACCACCCGTGGCCTACAACTCAATGGCAGACGCGCCGTTCAATTTGCCGGCACCAAGCCGCACTAATGATGCGGGTAAAAAGACGAGCATTGTTGATTCAGGATTAGGACAACCACCAGAGCCAAGCTTGCAGAACGACGGCTTGAATGGTGTTGAAGAAAAGCCTGAGGGGACGTCCGTTTCCTTGAACGTCGCCCCTCCGCCAAAATCAAACGAAACAAGGCGCGTCTCAGCTACCGCAACTTCGCCTTATGGCGGTGACGCTTCCTTGACCAAGATTTACAAGGTAGGTCCAAGTGATGTTTTGGATGTGCAATTGAACGATTCGCAGTCGCCCAAGTCGACGCTGTTCACTGTTACGCCATCCGGGTTGTTAGACCATCCTTTGCTCAACGAGCCATTGTCTGTAACTGGTCTGACTGTCGAAGAAATTGGCACTAAGCTTCAGGGTGAGTTAGTCAGGCGCGCTTTGCTTGACAACCCCAGGGTAATAGTCGGAGTCCGCGATTACGCGAGTCATACGATTCTCGTCAGTGGCCTGGTTAAAGACTCCGGCACAAAGTTCTTAAGACGTGAGGCCATTCCACTCTACGTTGTCGTGGCTGATGCCCAGCCATTACCCGAGGCGGCAAGAGTAACGGTAGTCCGCAGCGACGTGAATCAGATCTATGAGATCGAGTTGACGCAGGCTGCGGATATGAACTTGCTGGTTCGTCCGGGAGATGTCGTTACGGTACTGCCCGGTGTGACGCAATTCATTTACATCGGCGGCGAAGTGAAATCTGCCGGGGAGAAGACTTTCCGGAGGGGCTTAACTCTTACGCAGATAATTCTCGCAGCTGGAGGTGTAACTGCGAAAGGAAGGGTTGCTCAGATCGTACGGGATGCCGGCGGTGGTTTTCTGGTTCCAACTCGTTTTGATTTGGCGGCTATCGGATCGGGCAAAGCTGCTGATCCGCTGCTTAAGCCCGGTGATCGCATTGTGATTCTTCGATAGGCACTGGCAATGTTACCCGCACAGGAAAAACTAAACAGGAATGCGGCAAACCAGGCTTTGTGGCTTATTGCCGAAACAAACGACACCATACAAGTGGAGGCCGTGCTGGCGAGCGGGGCGCAGATCGATGCCCGCAATGACTATGGCACGACAGCCCTGATGCGAGCAGCGGCAAAGGGACGAACACACATGGTTCGGGTCCTCCTCGAGCACGGCGCGGATCCCAATCGATCACGCAATGACAAATTTACACCTCTCCTCCTGGCAGCTTTTTTTGGCCATGAAGAGATCGTAAGAATTCTGGCCGAGCACGGGGCCCAGACTGATGCGGCAACACGATTTGGCACGTCTGCTCAGATGTGGGCTGCCTCACGCACATTCAAAGATGTCGTTCAATACCTCAAGCATCCGCAAAGCGATCCGCAAACAAAGCAAGTAATAAAAACCAGGCTAACGGACCGGAACCAACGAGCAGGTGTGACCGCGATTGCTGAGGACAAAGCAAAGGTCACAACCACTACCCCTACAGCTGACGCTACCGTGGAGCGAGCGCGGCGCCTGGTTGGTTTACCTGCAACGGCTGATAAGTTGCAGAGTGTTCCGGAACCGAGTCAGAGTCCGGAATCCATTGCAATGCCGAGCCCGAGACGATCTTCCTTAGTACATTTCTCAAAAGGCGTCGCGTTTTATGCTTTTACGGCTCTGCTTGTGCTTGTTGCGGTCGTTGGTTTCACTTTGCAGCGAGCACAGCGACTAAAAGAAGTTTCTCCGCAAAAGATTGGGAGCGTCGCCGATGACAAGTCGGTGGTGGACATCCCAGGCGTTACGAACAGCGTTACAAATAGCCCGACCAATAACTTGCCCAGCGGTGGTGAAATATCGGCTGCGACCACTGTTGGTTCGCCGACCGACAAAGTAGCTGTCGATAGGGAAGTGAACCGAACCAACGACAAACCACCGCGACTGGTGGCGCCACTCGCGCCCCGCACAAGGTCCGCTGACACATCTGGCAATAATTACTTTCAGGAAAAACAGGTCAGCTTAACGAACATCGATCAAACTCCAACGAGTCCAGTTCCCACGTCGAGCGCAACAAGCCCCACTGATTTGGCAGTCGCACCGGTTACCCTCAGCCCCAAGCCGAGAGTCTCTGATCCTTCTCCCGCAAAGACCGCCACTCCCGCATCGGTAAAAAGAACTACGCCCGCGAGCACTGAATTGATTACAGGCTCAAAAACTTCAGCGCCCAAGGGCAAAGTCATCCAATGGCCCTAATAAAGAACCCGGAGCGGCAGCGACGGGTAGTTACGGTTAACTCGGGGAGCCGGCGCGCTAAAGGCCCAACTTGTCGATCAGGATTTCGGCAACCAGCCATTTCAATTTTCTGAATTTTTTATTCAAATTTTTGTTGCCTCTTTGCCCCATCACTTATATACTGCGCCCGCTTAAGTAGTATCCGCCCTTCGTCCAGTTCCTTCAGAAAATTTAACAAACGGCCCGATCGATAGAGGAGGTCATTGTGCGACGCTTTGCTCCCCAGCTATGTCCGCAAGTTTTCTGCTTCTCTCTGTTGCTCTTGTACGTCTCAGTCGCCCAGGGACAAATTCCAATCCGCCCCGGCAACCCCCGTCAGGATATTCAAAACCGGGAGTGGGCCCTGGGCAATATTCGCTCAAACCGCGATCCTAACAGTCAGTTTTCCCGTGAACAAAAACTGGCTCTCGAGGCCCTTAGAGATGACTTCCGCAAGTTGCAAATCATCAATAACGATCTGATGAAGCGCACTTTCGTCGAAAGCAAGATCAAACCTAAGGAGATTAGAGAGAGCCTGGGCGAGATGAAAAAACTGGCGCAGCGTCTACGCACCAGTTTCAATCTGCCCGAGCCAAAGGTTGGTGACAAGGACACCGTCACAGACAACAACGTGACGTTGTCACCAGGCCTACTTTTGTTGGATCAGGCGGTCATGAGGTTCGTCGAGAATCCTTTCTTTCAACAACCGAGAGTGCTCGACATGGAGTTAGTCTCTCGGGCTGGATCTGATCTGAATGAGATTCTGCGACTGACAGATCTCCTGCGCAAACTGACAAAAGAAGATCAAAAGGGTAAGTAAGTAAAGCCGTCTCCCCAGAGACTACGACCCACGAAATCCAGTACTTCCTGGATCTCGTGGGTCGTTTAAGACAAGCTCACTTCGCCGGCTAATCAATACCGGTGATAGTGTCGTTTATGACGTTTGCGCAGCTTATAGGTATAGAGTGCGCCGCCGCCCGCGCCGGCCAGAGCACCTATTGCTGCTCCTTTACCACCACCGGCAATACCTCCAATTGCAGCACCGACTCCCGTCGTACCGGCGACAGTTAACTTATCTCGATGCTTCTTCCAGAAGCTGCGATGGCGACGATGATACCTGGTACGTGTCTGGGCTGACACTGATGTCACCGTAAACATTGGTTCGACCGCAAAGGAGAGCATAAAAAACATAAGAACCAGTGCCAGGTAACGTTTTGTTTTCGAACTAACCAAAGATCTCTTCATGGATTCTCCTTCCTCCGCCAACAGCACTGGGCAAGAGGCGTTCCATTGCTAAGCTCCCGGTTTTTCATTGGGTTACGGACCTTTCAGCGTACTCATACTGATCACTACCGTCTTGATGTGCTTCACATAGCGGGCCGCTCAACGATCGCGATCGGTTGGCTAAAAAAGTCAACCGACAGGCCATCCAATCTCCTGCTCCCCTGGGGTAAAAACAGACTGAGACGTTGGACGTTGGACTCCGCAATGTTAGGATTCGCCGACGCTATCAACCTTCTTTAGCACCAAGCGAAATCTGAATCTGTCGCCCAGGCGCGAGTCATAAAATACGGAGGGTCTCCCGTGAAGAAATCCTTGAGTCGAATGCTGATCCTATTCCTGCTACTCCTTGTCCCCGTCGTTCCCTCGGGCACTCTCGCCGACAAACATGATCCGCGCGCTGTCACGGCTTCCCAGACCTCGGGATCGTTGCCCCGCAGCAGTCCGGAGCAACAAGGAATATCATCCAGCGACATCCTGGCGTTCGTGGAATCTGCCGACAAAGAGATTGATGCCATGAACAGTTTTATGCTCGTGCGACATGGCCATGTGGTCGCAGAAGGTTGGTGGAGTCCTTACGATCGGGAAACGCCGCACATTCTTTATTCCTTGAGTAAGAGCTTTACTTCCACTGCAGTGGGGCTGGCCATCGCTGAAGGAAAACTAAGCCTCGACGACCAGGTGCTGAAGTTTTTCCCCGAAGATGCCCCCGCGGAGCCGTCCGCTAACCTGCGGGCAATGCGAGTGCGAGATTTGCTCCGCATGTCCTCAGGCAATCAAACTGAGGCTCCGATTCGGGCCGGCGACCCGAGCAAAAGTGAGTCTTGGACCAAGATCTTTCTGGCGCATCCGGTGCCTTTCAAACCTGGCACTCACTTTCTTTACAACTCACCTGCGACCTACATGTTGTCGGCCATCGTGCAGAAGGTCACCGGCATGACCGTGCTCAATTACCTGCGACCGAGACTTTTTGAACCTCTCGGATTCAAAGATCCGAAATGGATTACAAGTCCCCAGGGAATCACTGCCGGCGCCTACGGGCTGTCAATACGCACGGAAGAGATTGCTCGTTTTGGCCAACTCTATCTGCAAAAGGGAATGTGGAATGGCAAGCAGTTAATACCCGCCGAGTGGGTCGCGCAAGCAACTGCGGTGCAAACTGCGAATGGGTCGGCGCCGACGAGCGACTGGGACCAGGGCTACGGCTTTCAATTCTGGCGCTCACGACACAACACGTTTCGCGGCGACGGCGCGTTCGGTCAGTATTGCATGGTAATGCCGGAAATCGACGCGGTGGTGGCGATCACTAGCGGCGTGCGCGATATGCAGAAAGTGATGAATCTGGTTTGGGACAAACTGCTGCCGGCGATGAAGCCTGGCCGTTTGCCTGAAAATGCCGCTGCTCGACGGCAACTCGAAACGCGACTCGCGGGCCTGTCGGTTAAAGTCCCTGCTGGTCAGTCATCGTCTCCGCTGGCTGCCGCCATTTCCGGCAAGTGGTTCGAGATTGCCGAGAATGATAGGGGCATCAAGGGAGTCTCCTTCGATTTCAACGGCGCGGCGCCGACTTTGCTGGTACGCACCGTTGGTGGCGAAATACGAACTCCGATTGGCACGACTGCCTGGGCCAAGAGTCGCGGATCTTTCAGTAATGGGCTCGATCATTTCCTGAGCGTGCCGGAAAACCCACTAGTATTCGCTAGCGGCGGCTGGTCTAAGGACAATACCTTCACGGTCAAGATTGTTCTCCCCGAAACTCCTTTCTACTCAACTTTGAGTTTCGCTTTCGAAGGCGACCGGCTGTTACTCGACGCGGAACACAACGTTGCCTTTGGACCAACAAAATTACCGCAACTGGTTGGACAAGCGGTGCGGGCCAGTCAATGAGTACCTCCTTGGAGCCTGAATCGACCACATATGCAAAAAATAAAGAGACGTCGGAAAAGGAAAGTCATTGCGCTGCTCATCATCTCGACGGTACTGCTGACAGGTTCTGCATCGCCACAAAACAACCAGCAAACATCCATTCCTTACCTGCGTAAACAAGGAACCGCCACGCAACTTATTGTTGACGGTAATCCCCTGCTAGTCCTCGCGGGCGAACTGGGCAATTCAAGCTCGTCGAGCGTGGATTACATGCGACCGATCTGGCCCAAACTTGCCGCGCTGAAGCTGAACACAGTTTTGCTGCCGGTTTACTGGGAACTGATTGAACCAAGCGAAGGAAAATTCGACTTCAGCCTGGTAGATGGCTTAATCCAGGACGCGCGGAAGCACAAACTCCATCTCGTACCGTTGTGGTTTGCGTCCTGGAAGAACAGCATGTCGTGTTATGCGCCAGCCTGGGTAAAGACAGATCAACGTCGCTTCCCGCGCTCACAAGACAGGGTGGGCAACGGCATGGAGATACTTTCGCCCTTTAACAAAGAAAACCTCGCCGCCGACTCGCGCGCCTTCGCAGCGTTCATGCGACACCTGAAGGAGGTCGATGCAACCGAACACACAGTCGTCATGGTCCAGGTGGAAAACGAGATCGGAATGATTCCGGATTCGCGTGACCGCAGTGCCATTGCGAACGAGCTCTTCAGTCAAGCGGTGCCGAATGAGCTGATGAGTTATCTGCAGCAGCACAAAGAGCGACTCGTACCGGAGCTAAGAGCTGTCTGGGGGGCAAATGATTTCAAGACGCGAGGAACCTGGGAAGAGATTTTTGGTAAAGGACCAGGAACAGACGAGATCTTTATGGCCTGGCATTTCGCGCGCTATGTAAAAGGAGTAACAGAGGCGGGCAAAGCTGAGTACCCACTGCCGATGTTTCTCAATGCTGCGTTAATTCGGCCAGGTTATCAGCCTGGTCAGTATCCCAGCGCCGGCCCGCTGCCTCACCTGCTGGACGTTTGGCGCGCCGGTGCGCCGAACATCGATTTTCTGGCGCCAGATATCTACTTTCAGAACTTTGCCGAATGGGCCAAGAGATTTCACCGCTCGGGCAACCCGCTGTTTGTTCCGGAGGCTATGCCTGGTCCAATAGATTCAGTGAATGCGTTTTATGCGATTGGCGACCATGATGCGATTGGCTTCAGCCCGTTCAGTATCGACTCTTTAGATGAAGAGACGAGCAAGCCCCTATCTGAAAGTTACGACATATTGACGCAACTAGCGCCCGTGATTTTAGAGAAGCAGGGAAAAGGCCTGATGGCCGGGTTGTTGCCGGAGGGTCCCGAGCAACGATTACCGCAACAACTAAGACTAGGCGAGTACATACTGAACGTAACTTTCGAGCGGCCGACCAACCCGAATGCAAATGTCCTTTCCGGTGGCCTGGTCATTTCGCTGGGACCAGACGAGTACCTGTTGGCGGGCACTGGACTGACCGTCACGTTTGAGACTGATAAGCCCGGTGGTCCGTTAGTAGGCATTCTTTCGGTTGATGAAGGCAAGTATGTAAACGGGCAGTGGCTTCCTGGCCGCCGGCTCAATGGGGATCAAACGCACCAGGGTCGTCACCTGCGTTTGCCGCCGGGGAGATTCGGCATCCAGAGGATCAAGCTCTATCGTTACCGGTGAGTATTCCTTGACCCTTGAATGCAGCCGGTGGTAGATAACTCCCCGGCATTACGCGTGACCCCAGACGTCGTCCCAGCGTCTCAGCCCAGTTGCGTGAGGGTAGGAATCATGAGTCAACCCCGCAATTCGTACGTACCCGAAATTCTTTCGTTCGCTGACTTCACCCTCGACATCAGACGCGGCTCCCTACTCCGTAACGGTCAGGAAATCCAACTGCGTCCCAAGTCGTATCAGACACTGAAGTACCTGGTCGAGAACCCGGGCCGAATTCTGGCAAAAGACGAGCTAATGCAGGCAGTCTGGCCTGATTCGTTTGTGACCGACGACTCGTTGGTCCAATGTCTGCGCGATGTACGCCGGGCCCTCGGAGACGAATCACAGCAATACGTCAAGACGCTGCCCAGGCGCGGCTACCTGTTCAGTGCCGTGGTGACTGACGAAACCAGGACCGCGACGCCGATCGTCACTGAGCGAGTCGAAGGCGTAAAAGTCGTAATTGAGCAGAGCCAACAAGATTCACTGATCAGCAGAAACAAGAAATTGCTGACGGTCTTATCAATTCTCGCACTGTTGTCAGCCGCAGGATTTCTCTGGTCGAGATCGACCCGATCTGAATTGCGTCGCTCCAACGCCAATGCTTTCGCCGGCGGCTTTGTTGGAATTCAATCGACTCAACTCACCAACCTCGGCAGCGTTATGGGCATCGCGATCTCACCGGACGGCCATTACGTTGTCTACGCACTGGAAGAAGCGGGCCTCCAGAGTCTTTGGTTAAGACAGATCGCCAATGAAAGTAGTAAACAGATTACGACTCCCGCCGCCGTAAGATATTTTCAACTCGTTTTCTCAAACGATGGCAATTATCTCTATTACGCGAGTCGCCCGACGCAACAACGAGTCGCAGACATTTATCGCATTCCGCTGCTGGGAGGTACTCCCAGTCGATTGCTGCAAGGGGTCGAGGGCTACTTCGCCTTGTCTCCTGATGATCAGCAGATCTGCTTTGTGCGCGATTCAGCAACAGAGGAAGAAAGTCGGTTGCTAATCGCCAGTATGAATGGACAGGAACGAGAACTGGCCACCCGGCACTTACCCGAACGCTTTCGGTATCCAGCCTGGTCACCCGATGGCCAGGTAATTGTCTCCTCGGTGGGAAATTTTGAAGCCAGTGGTTCATTGGTCCAAGCAATCGAAGTGCTACCAACTGATGGAAGGGAAAGACGTCTGACCACCAATCTTTGGCCGGGGATTGATCAGAAGGTCTGGCTGCCGGACGGGAGTGGGCTGCTGATGATTGCCGGGAATCAAGTGAGCCGGCCCTATCAAAGACAAATCTGGTTCATGTCGTATCCCGACGGCCAGGCGCGCCAGTTAACCAATGACGTGACTTCCTATCTCTGTCTTAGTCTCACAAAGGATGCGGCGACGGTAGCCACCCTGCAGACAAGTCTCGAGGCGAATGTCTGGGTCACTAATCTTGGTATCGGTGGTCGTACCGCAAAGATAGCGACCGGCGCCGGTGGATTCTCATGGACGCCGGATGGTCGCATCGTCTTCGCGTCACATGCCAGCGGCAGTAAAGAAATCTGGATCATGAATCCCGACGGCTCTGCGCGCAAACAACTTACCTTCAGTAACGGTTTTGACACCAATCCGGCAGTGTCACCCGACGGCAGTCATATTGTCTTCGCGTCCGACCATGATGGCAGCCTCAATCTCTGGCAGATGAAGATCGACGGCAGTGATCTCGAACGGCTCACCAGCGGCGAGGGTGAAGACAATCCGCGTTTTTCCCCGGATGGTGACTCCCTCTTTTACACTTCGGTTGGCAATTGGAGACTCTGGCGCTTACCGGCCGAGGGCGGCGAGCCCAGGCCATTGGGACTGGGCCACTCAGAAGAGGTCAACCCGTCGCCGGATGGAAAGTGGCTGGCGACCTTCGGCCGCGCGGAACAACCGGACGACCACTACCAAATAGTCGTCAGCCCAGTCTCAGGTGACTCGCCCCCTAAGACCTTTGTCTTAGCAAAAGACGCGGTCTATGTCTCCTCAGATATTCGCTGGACACCTGACTCGAAAGCTGTGACTTATGTATCAACTCAGGCAGGCGTCTCAAACCTTTGGAGCCAACCGCTTAACGGCGAACCAGCGAAGCAATTAACAAACTTTGATTCAGACCAGATTTTTCACTTCGACCTTTCGCCAAATGGCCAGGAACTAGTGTGTTCCCGCGGTCGCTGGGCTCACGACGTAGCCCTGATCAAGAGTGTGGACCACCCTACCGCTCAGAAACAAAATTGAGATCGTCCCGGTCCTGGCTGATGAAAACTACCAGCGACTCCGGTTCAAACTGCAGTTCCTGACGACTGAGGGTAATCAGATAGTTGGCGCCAGTGGGGACGTGGTCCAACTGGTACACTCCGTGAGCGCCGCTGAAGACGGTGAAGGTCTGATTGGTGGTCAGGTTCTTGATAGTTACCAAGACGCGCGGAATTCCTGGACCATTGGCCCTGGTAACCGTCCCCCCAATCCTGACAAAGGGAGCGCTCGCGGTCTGATTCTCAATCGCCCATAGACCATCGATCAGGTTGAAAGCCCCGCCGGCCGCAGTCGACCCGGAGTTCGACTGGCCCATCGTACCGAGCACCGTGAAGACCCCACCATCGCTGCGCCACCCGCCGTTGCCAATAACACTCTGTTCAAGACTGAAACCGCCACCGGTTTGGGCCAGCACAGAACCAGCAATAAGCAGCACGACCGCCAGTTCCGCTAAACGTCTAATCATCTTTCACCTCCCTAGCTGATGCGAGCGACATACCTGAGCAACTCGTTTTCCTGAACAGACGAGTTGCCGCAAGGCCTCCAGCTCGAGTTGCTGATTCTTGATGGTTGCTTGTTCTCTCTCTATCTGTTTTTGCTGCGCTTCAATCTGCGCTTGCTGCTGTTTGATCGAATTGATCAGCACAACTCCGATGCGATCGTATTTCACACCTTCAATTTCACCTTTGTCGTTCACGGTAGTGAGCAAAGGTTCAATCTGGTTCACTTCTTCGGCTACCAGTCCCACGTCACGCAGGCCATTAGCTTTCCACTGGAACGAAACTGGGCGCAGTCGTTTTAGTAGCTCCAGACCAGGGTTGAAAGCAGCGATATTGAATTTGTAACGAAGTGAAGAAGAGCAGGTTGAGATCTCAGTATTGGCATTGAGGCAAAGAGCAACGGTGCCCGCCGTGCCTAAGCCGGAAATGCGCACGTGATCGAAGCCGTTAGCACGACCAAGTTGGATAGTATTATTCGTGGAAACGACCGCACGCGCCCCAATGGCGGTGGCAAATCTAAGTGAGCCGGAGGCCACATCCGCCAGCGTGCCAATCGTAGTGTTATCAGACCCGTCCAGGTTGGTCTGGCCTGCATCAATCCCGACAAACACGTTTTCGTTGCCGCTAACGTTACCTTGCCCAGCCTGAACACCTAGAAAAGTATTAGCGCCACCGGAGACACTAAGCAGCCCGGTATTCGCTCCGAGGAAGGTGTTGCCATTCCCGTTGACATTCTTGAAGCCGGCATTCTTGCCGATGAACGCGTTGTCGAAACCGATGGTGTTGGAAAAACCGGAGCCACCGCCAAAGAAAGAATTGTTGTCGGCAGTACTGTTCTGGCCCGCACCTGATCCGAAAAACGCATTGTCGGTGCCGGTCAAGTTATTTGCCCCGGCTTGATAGCCAAAGAATGCGTTCAACGACCCGTCGCGCGTGTTGGCGCCAGAGCGATAACCAAAGAACGAGTTGTTGAAGCCGGTGCCATT
>DATFRK010000141.1:0-3647 GCA_035263325.1 Pyrinomonadaceae bacterium
GCTGGCGGTGAGCAACAAGAACTGCCCGAGTTTTCAAGGTCCGGCGACGGTCCGGACGAAACGTCCTGCAGTTCGATGTCCTCGTTATCGGTTTGTGAAGCAGCACGCCGGATGAGTCTCCCGTGGTTGCGGAGGGCTTCATTCGGTATTTGCTCCTACCTTAAACTCAGTCGCCTAATCTATCACAGGAGACGATTGGTGATAACGCAAACCCGGCAACCATCCACTGGCTAGAGGCAATCATTCTAGCTCTGGTATTTCCTGTTCCTCAGCGCTATAGTTTCATTACTTCTGCGTTGCCAAGTTTTCGCTCACCCGGTCCGATAAAAATGAAGTTACGAACGTGGCTCATGGCGCTGCCCTTACTGGTGTGCATCCCAAGTGTGGTGAGCGCTTGTATGTGCGCTCACCCCCCGGCAACCTGCAATCAGAGCTGGTTCGGCTCTCATTCAGTAGTTTTCTTGGGAGCCGTAACTAATAAAGTTAAAGAACCAGTGGCGATCGATGGGACTCGCACCTTCTATCAATACGCCGTTTATTTCGCAGTTAAAGAGAGCTTTAAAGGAGTTCCCCAACCGGCAGACAGAATGCTCGTGTATACAGGGTTGGGAGGCGGTGACTGTGGTTACCAGTTTGTAGTCGGCGAAACTTATCTCGTTTATGCCTCCGGGAAAGAGCAAATAACCACTGGTACCTGCACTCCAACCAGTCCCGCGGTGAGAGTGAGTGGCCTGCTCCCACAACTGCGAGCCTTACGCGATAAGCAGCCAGTTGCTGATCTCTTTGGAACCATAGTTGGACCAAAAGGACTGAGCTTCGCTGATCTGCTCAACCCTGTTCCGCTCTCAGATATTCAGGTGCGCGTCTTCGGTGAGAACCAAACCACTTTTCAAACCCGGACAGACCAGCAAGGAGGATATGCGTTCCCCTCACTGCCACCCGGTTCCTATCAAGTCGAAGTAGGACTTCCAACTGGATTTGGCCCGTTTGAGATCAACGGTGTGGGTTCGTGGGGACGCAACCTGACGGCGCCACTGATCGTTGCCATCGGATCGTTTGGAGTACCTCAATGCCGGGTCGATGTCTTTGCCAGCCCCGACGGTCGCGTATCAGGCACGGTAGTGAATGGAAAGAAGGAGGGCATGGCCGGGTTTGTCATGATCAAACCCGCTGATCCAGAGGCCAAGGAATTTGGGCCGGGCTGCGAAACCGGCGGTGATGGTTCGTTCCAGCTGGGCCAACTTTTCCCGGGAAGTTACCAGCTGGTTTTCCATCCCAAGGTCAACAACCAGGTACGCTTCGATATCGCTTCTTACTCACCGGTCATTCAGATCGGTTTTGGCCAACATATCGACAATTTTCTGTTTAGGATCGTCCCATCGCCTAATTAAAGACAAACCAAACTAAAAAAGCCTACGCAAGCAAGGTTGCGTAGGCTTTTGTAATAAATCGCGGGGCCTTTAATCGTGGGGTCTTCCCCTATTGTCCTTTGGCTTCCCCTGATTGTTGTTGGGTGGCGGCCTGTCCCGCCCTTTGTCCTGGGTGACCACCCTGGACGGTTCCTTCGGCGGGCGCTTGCCATCGTCCTTCGGCTTTTGTGCGAACGCGCCGGCAGAGACGACGCTAAGCACCGCCACAACCAGCAAATCTCGCATCCACTTCTTCATTTAAACCTCGGGCCTCCTTATGCCTTTTCCGCGCGCATAGGAGGGAGAAAGAGACGCGCCGACTTGTCATTCAGCAATACAGGTGCCAGAAGCACTGAGCTTGTCGACTTCCCGATTTAACTGGGTGAGTTTACCAGCAAATGGCCAAAAGCCGCACGGTTTCGAAGAAAGTTCGCACCGTATGGTGCAACGCAAAAAAGCCGCATGTGGCTAACTGGCCCGGTCACAAATGCTCACGGAATTAGAATTTTGAAGTCCGTCCAAAACTCTGAACGGAAGAGCAGGCGGGTCGCCTGCGCTCCGATTAACGTCTCACTGCGACACTGAGTGTGCCAACATTCCCGCTTGTATCAAAGGCCCGCAATGAGATGGTGTGCTCACCAGGCGTCGAAAGCGTAAACTCAACTGCGTAAGTCTCGTGTCCACTATCGGCAATGCCATCCTCAGGAAAGACAGGAATCCAAGCTGCCCCATCACTACTCGCATCAGCCCGCTTGACCTTTCCCGTTGCATCATCAACCGAGAAGACCACCCGCACCTTATCTCCAGTGACCTGGGCCGGAGTCAGCACCTTAACCACTGGCGGAGTGTTGTCGATATCAACCGGCTCGCTCAACCGTTCCCCAGTGAGTTTCTGCCCGGGGGGATTGTCAGGCGCGTCTGAAGCCACGACCTTGATGATGTAACGGCCATCAGCCAACGTCGCACTGTCAATGGTATAGAAGTTATCTCGCAACTTGTCTTTCAGCAGGCGGAACGTTTGTTCGTTTAGCGCCCGGTAATAGATCGAGTACTCCAGCGTATCGCCATTTCGATCTTCCGACTGCCACTGAAAGGAGCGCGCTCCGCGTTGGTAAAAACGGCGTGGCGGGACCTGGGCCACAGGACCAAACAAAGAAGGATCGAGTCCCGATGATTCAACATTGGGATCAACTGCCACCTGGACCACCTGTTGGAGTCCAACGCCAATCGGCAAGGCGGTAATCGAAAGCACTTCTGGAGCAACATTGCGTGGCAGGTAGGCTAGACACACGTCTTCGATCACCGCCGGTTGAGCTTGTGCTGGATTGGATTTTACAGTGGCGCGCCATTGAATAAATCTCGCCCTCGGACTGGTGATCTGGGTGCCATCACTATTCTTGTAGGGCGCACTCCACTCACTCCAGGTTGCGTCAGGTCGTTCACCATTGCCGGTACGAGTTTGTACTTCTACATTGCCGCTGCCTCGCCACCAGATGCGGCCCCAACTGGCAGTCAGTTTCGCGTCGCGCACCGATGATTCAAAAGTCCCATCGGTTACCGGATCGGTGCCGAAACGGAACAGTTTCCCCTGGTTACTGGACGCGGCATAAACCTGATTGTTCCGGGTGAGTAAGGAGGAGATCTGCCCTTCCGGCGATTGAATCAGCAATGTGTCGCGACCATCGTTCGTCACGGAGTAGATGCGTCCTTTATCAGCCGTCCCGATCAGCACACTTCCTGGCTGCAAGCCCGGGGAAATTGAAAAGGCAGTGACAGTCGGTGAACTCCAAACCACATCCGTAGCGCCATCCGGAAGTATGCGAAAAACCGCACTGCGGGCCGCGGACACATCCGTTCTACTGCGAGTGGGTGAGCTTTGCGGGATTGGTACCCCGCTTTCGTCGATTGCCGTGATGGTGACTGAGGTCGACGGAGTACCTTCACCGGCTGGCTGCGGCGTTGCTGCAGCGGGAGCAACAGCAGCGGGACGCGCTCCGCCGGCTGCCGCATCGCTCAGCGCCAGGGCATAGATTGAGCCGTCGGCTGCCGGGGCCAGGGCGTGTATTTCTCGCAGCTGCGTATCAAACAGCGCGAAGGTCTTGCCATCGTTTGAAACACGCAAGACAAGTCCACCCGAATCAGTGCCGGCAATCAGATCGCCCTGTGGCGTAACCGCCAACGAGATAACATGCGTTTGCGTCGTGTTGACCAACAAGGACGATTCCGGTTTGGCGCCGG
>DATFRK010000142.1:0-7420 GCA_035263325.1 Pyrinomonadaceae bacterium
TACTACTTTGAGGTCTCGTCCCTTCACTTCCAACAAGAGGTAGTGGTAGTTAACCTCACCACTCTGGAAAGGATCGCCTGGCGCACGAGTGATGGGATAAGCGTGCGCGCCACCCCCACCCGTGACGAAGTAAAGAACGCCGCCGTGCTCGTGCCGTTCGTAGTTGTGCACGTGGCCTGCAATCACCACGATGCGCGCCCGCAGTTTCTTTTGCTGCTCCTCCAAATACGCCGCGAGTTGCTGTTCTGCGGGCCGCGCACTATGTCCACCACCAAAGGTCTTTTCATCACTCGAACTCGTATAGGGTGGATGATGTAAGACGATGAAGACAAAATTCGTGGACTTGTCTAACTGCTGAAGTTGATGCTTGAGCCACTCGCCTTGTGGACCACTCAGTTCATCAAGCGAACTGTCGAGTGTGAGCAGCAGTGAGTTACCAGCATGAACCGCGTAAAAGCGATTCTGCTTCAGATCCGGAAAGCGCGCGAAGTAATTTGCCAACGCCTGGTTGACGTCCCCATGCAGATCATGGTTACCGAGCGCCGGAAAGACAGTAATCTTGCGTTCCCGCCAGATTGTGGTTTCACTGTCATACACTTTCCAGTCAGCCGCACGATCCCCGTTGTAGGCGATATCGCCGCCAAACACGACGAAGTCTGGACGCGCATTAGCAATCGCCAGCACCAACTGTTGGCGGACGGAGGGGTTCGCTGCCTGAATGTCGCTGGGGTCAGTGAACCTGGTATCGCCATAAGCAACGAAGCGGAAGTGATCGTGAACCTTGGCCTTGAGTTCTACCGGTTGAGACTGAGCCACGACCGCCGTACAAGCGATCGTGGCGATTAGAGTTGCGACGAAAATCTTAAATAGTGACTGTTTCATGTGTTTGCTGTTCCTGCTAGAAGTCGAGGCGGAACATGAACTCAATCCGTCGCGGGGCACCGGTGCCAGTGGCACCCGTGTTAATGATGTCAGTTATCTTTCCGAAGCTGGCGCTGGGCTTGGGCGCGGGCCCAGTAAAAGAGCCCAATCCACTCGCCGGGTTTTTGAAAGTCGGATGGTTGAATAGATTGAAAGCTGCCGCGCGGAAATACAGGTTGAATCTCTCTGTCAACTTGAACGTCTTGGTCAAGGAGGAGTCGATTTCGAATGCGCTTGGACCGCGTGCAATAAAGCGGCCCGCGTTACCCCAAGTGCCTTTCGCCGGGAGAGCAAAGGCTGCCGGGTTCAACCAATTCGAAATGCTTTGGTTGGCCGGATAGAGTGGCACGCCAGCGATGAGATTCGGACGCTGCCCCGAGGTGTTTCCGTCTGGCAAATCACCGGCCTTGCGCGTTACGGTAATGTTCAACGGCAGTCCGGTCCGCGCGTAAGCGATTCCCGCCAGTTCCCAACCACCAAAAACTTTGGCGGCCAGGCCATCACCGTTCAAGTACTTCTTACCCGGGCCGAACGGCAGTTGGTAGACGCTGTTGATGGTTACCGTGTGACGTACGTCGACGCTCGTGTCACTCCGATCACAGCGCCGGCAACTCTGATTTTGGAAGGCCACAGACTCACCAGCACCAATCGATGCATCGGTTATTCCGTGGGACCACATGTAGTTGCCTTCGAACAGCAAGCCATTCACCAAACGGCGCTCGACAGTTGCCTGCAAAGCGTTGAAGACGTTGTTGCCGTCGTTTGCTTTCAGACCAAACGAACCGAAACCTGCGAGGGGACGGGTTCCCGTGAGTGGATCAATTAGATTGACGGTGTGTCGCGTAAACAGGTGGTGACCGACGCTGCCAACATAGGCTAGTTGCGCCACAAAGCGATTCGGCAACTGCTGCTGCACGACGAAGTCCCAATTCTGGTAGGACAGATCCTTGCGCTTTCGATCGATTGCTTTCGGACTAAAGAGTTGGTTGGCCGGATCCAGAAAAGCCACCAGCGGGTACGACAAGTCTGGGAAGTCACTCGAACTCAGTGAAAAGCGCGGCACCGCACTCTCCGCGGGATCGCTGAAGTCGTCGTTTTGGTTAGCGCCGTAATAGATGCCGTAGCCTGTCCTGATGACGGTCTTGCCGCGGAGCCTCGCCGGCGCCCAGGCGAGACTGACACGCGGGCCCCAATCTCCGTAGTTCGGGTCATAGTACGGAGTTCCTTTGGGACAAAAACCACCACAGCCTTGAATGTCTACTACGGCCGAGCGATCCAGGATCTCATGAGCAACGGTATAAAACTCGTACCGTAGGCCCAGGTTCAACGTCAGGTTTGATCGCGCCTTGAACTCGTCCTGAAAATAACCTTGAAAGAAGGTGCGCCTGTTTCCCACCACACCCTCACCCTGGAGGTAGGTGGCGGAAGAAGCTTTGTTGTTGATGAAATCAGCTGCAGAGGCATAGGTTATCGACGATGTGGTCAGCGTGTTTCCCGAGTTGTTCAACTGAATACGCCGAATGTCGATGCCGGTTTTGAAGTTGTGCCGCCCGCGCAGCAGAGTGAGATTATCAATGTAGGAAAACGTGTTGCCGACTTCGGTGTCCAACGCGGTGCCACTCAAACCATCAAACGGTCCCGGACTGACGTCGAGCGGAGCGGTGCCATAAGTCCAGTTGTGGAAGTTCGCGCGGTTGTAGCCAAACTTCCATTCGTTGATAGTGAGAGGCGAGAACAGGTGCTGTAGCTGCAGCACAAAGTTTGTTGGCACATGCGGGATCACGTTGTGCGTCCCAAGCGCGTCGGTAGGATTGTCAATGTACGCATGATCGACGTTGTAACGCGCATACATGGTGGTCTTACCGGACCAGACGTAGTCAAACCGAGCCATGACCGCGTTCTCACGCACAGTATCTTTGGCGACCAATGAAACCTCATCGGTGATCTCGTCGACCGGTGTTCCGCCGGTCGGAAAGGCGTCGATGATGGGCTTCAGTTCGGGTGACCTGGCGAGCACTTGGGCCCGGTAGGCTGCGTTGGGCACGAAGTTCGTGAACGTCTGCCCCAGGCTTTGACGCAAGCCTTCGTAGTTGGCATAGAAGAACAGCTTGTCTTGCTTGATGGGTCCGCCAAAGTTGCCGCCAAACTGATGCAAGCTGAATGGAGGAAGTCCGGTGGTTGGATCATCGAAGGGAGAGCGAGCGTCCAGCGCGTCATTGCGGAGGGCGTAGAACCCACTCCCATGGTAGTTATTCGATCCACTCTTGGAGATTACATTGACCTGGGCGCCACCCGCCGCGCCACTTTCAGCGGTGTACACCCCGGTGCTGACACGAAACTCTGAGATAGAGTCGAGCGCGATGTTGAGCCTGGTATCAGCCTTTTGCGTCTGCTCCTGTACGCCACTGGTATCAACTCCGTCGAAGGTGAAGTTGCTGTCGTCGAGTGAATGGCCCGAGAAACGGACGGCACGTTGTGCGCCGTCGCCGTAATTGATTGCGCCGGGCACCAGCAGCATCAGGCTGGCCCAGTTGCGACCGCTGATGGGCATGGCTTTGATTTGTTCAGCATCCACCAAACCACCTACTTCAGCGGAGCTACGATTCAAAGGTTGCATCGCGGGAGTAACCTGAACCGTGCCTGAAACCGTGCCGATCTCCAGCCGTACATCCATGGTTCGCGGCTGGCCTACGGAAAGTTCGACGTTCACCATCTGGAAAATACCGAAGCCCTCCTTGGTGATGGTGATGTTGTAGCTACCGAAAGGCAGTGCGGGAAAATCGTAGATGCCGGCGGCGTTTGTTACACCCTCTCGATGTAAGCCGGTAGCGACAGAAACTAGTTCAACACGTGCTCCTTGAATTACCAGTCCAGCAGGATCGGTCACGGTTCCGCTGATTGAACCTCGATCAATTTGTGCCGCAGCCTGCTGGGGGCAGATGATCATTAAGAATACGATAATCAGTAGTAGTTGGAGTGAGAGTCGAACGTGATGATCACACATATAGCGTCCCTCCTAAGCATTGGTCAGAAGAAGAGTGGTCGAAGTATGAAAGGAATCAATCTGAGTTCAGATTTGAGCGCCAACGTAGAAGACGCGAGTTGCCGGAGAATGACGCTATTGTGAATTGTGAGTTAACTATCGAGAGAACTTCGATCGAAATGATTGCGGCGAAGATTGAGTTAGTGTGACGGATTGATGAGAACTGTCGACGCTCAGCTTTCTGAAGTTCGCTACAACTCCGAAACTAGACACTGAAGTCCGTTCTTAACTCTCCGCGCTACCTCTGATGCGTCTCCGCGACTCTGCGGTAGAGTTCATCTTTCGCGCAGAGCCGCTGAGACGCGGAGGTAGCGCAGAGAGTTGACGCAAATATTGCTTGTGGGCGATTGTGATAAGCAGCGGTAGCGACCTGGTCCTCGGCACAGTCTCGCACGCTATGAACGTTCCTGTTTGGTTATTTGGTGTGGTTTCGTGGATCGTGAGTTGTCGGTTAGGCACGATCCACGAATTCACACGAAACCTGCACTGGAATATAGATAGTCCAGGTGCAGCGTCATTTCTTAGGTTTTGACTCGCCCCGGGCGAGTCTGATGTCGTCGATGATTCGCTCTGCCAGTTTTGGTGCCGCAGCGTTGCTGTCGAAGGCAGTCACCTTTCCGGTGGCTAAGACCACGCCGTTACTTCGATTTGTAATCTGATAAGTGAACGTATAAGTGAAGAGTGGTCGATCGATTGTGACGGTAACGTCGGCATAGTTCTTAGTATTCCAGTCTGCCACAAGGGCCATTTTCCACGAATCGAACTCCGCGCGCTTGCGCAACTCGTTTTGTAATTGCACTACATCGAAGAAATCGGTACTGGAATAGACGTAGACAGTGCGTGCATGGCTCAACATTTGTCTGGGGCCTTCGTCCGCAATCCGAGCGGATTCTTCGGCCGCGAGTTTATCCTCAGCCTCTTTGCGCAACTTCTTTTCCTTCACTTCATCAGCCACTCGTTCCTCAACCGTTTGCGAAGGCTTAATCGTTACGTTGATGTTTTGATTGGTTTGTGCCGAGGCATCCGGGCCAAGACATGTGAGAGTAGCGAGGAAGAAAAATGAGGTGAGTTTCTTATTGATCATTTAGAGCTCCTTGTCTGGGATTCAAATCTGGGTCGCTGCCGCAGCAGCAACGCTCATGCCTCAGCCCGTTTGGACGGCTTCTGCTGGATTTCGAGCTTGCTCCAGCCTGAGCAGCGTGGACAAAGAACGCGACAGTGGTCGTGCAGGTATGGCGGTAATCGACTGCGCCGAGCACCGGACGAGTGCGTGCTAGCAACGAAAGAGGCTCGACGTGATTAGCCCTAATTCACGTTGCCTGCTAAGTGATAAGGCGAGCCTACGGCAGGGGTTGACTTAGAACGGAATGGTTGTTTCTCAGGGGCCTTAGTAGGAAGCTTGTCAGTTGCTTGATTGGTTGCAGGCTTCCGCTCGGTATAGATGTAGCTGTCCCGTGATTTCGCGATCAACTCAGGTTGATCGACCTTTACTTTTATCTGTCTCCGCTGACCGCTCTGCCCGTTTGTCTTTGGGTAGTAACCAAGACTGTATTGCCGCGAAAGCTCGTCCGCGATCCAGGTGAAGGCCTGGCCTATACCAATCATCGAGTCGCCACTGTAGAAGCGGCCGCCGGTGGCGTTAGCAAGCGCGTGGAGATATTGAACTGCGCGCTTGTAGTCGCCGGGGTTTGATCCCGGAATTCCGGTGCCGCCGGGTGTTGGTAACGGGAGTCCCAGAATAGTCCCCCGTCCTCGCGGCATTGGCAGACCTTGAGTGAAGACTCCACCGAAACCGGATGTGTCGTAGTCAACGGAGTAAATAGGTGCGTCTGATTCTTCCGCCTGCCGTAACGTGCTGTCGTATGAAGCGCGATGGCTGGTTGTGTCAACGCCGTCAGTGAACAGGACCACTGCCTTTCTCCCGGAAATCGTTTTCAGTTGTTGGGTAAAAATTGAATCGACCGCATCGTACAGACGAGTTCCCCCTCCCGTTCGGGTTCGGCGAATAGCTTTTGTTATCAGTGCGCGATCACTGGTAGGCCGCGATAAGACGTTGATCCGATCATCAAATGACATGACCATTACCTGATCGTCTGATTTGAGTTTGCTCGCGAACGAGATAGCGGCGTTTTGAATGTCTTCGAGTCGAAAACTGGTTGAGCCACTGGTATCAATCAGCAGCACTACGGTGATCGGTTGGTCAGTGGTCGCAAAGTAGGCGATCTTCTGTTCGGTACCGTCTTCAAAAATCTTGAAGTTGCTGCGCTGGAGAAGTGGCACATAACGCCCGTATCGATCAACCACCGTCACCGGAACCATTACCAGTGAGGTGTCGACGCGAATTACATCACCTTCAATTGTCTCGCCTTCCGGTGAGATCTTGGAATCTGTCAGTCCATTATCTCCGGGCTCCTGGGACACAGTCTTTTCGTCTTTTTGGGGAGTCGGCTCCACCGGCCGCTTCCGGCCAGATTGAGCCAGGGTTTGAAGGGAACACAATGTGGCGAACAGGATCAGCAGCGGCAAATGCTTTTTCATTTGTTTAACGCAAACACAGTCTTAATGGGTAGACGCGGGAAACTTATGCAGTATTGATGCCGGGCAGCAACCAAAGGTTTCACAGGAGCTAATGCTTCCCGGCAGCCGTCGCTGAACGTGTATCCAGCGGCCAGCTGCAGCATCGTGTGAGCGTTGCGCAAGTGTCATGACCTTGTCCGCGCGAAACTGAGAAGGATCGCTGATCACTTTAGACCTAAACGGACTTAGAAGTTCCTTAGAACTTTCTCTTTCGATTCTTAGGACTTTCCCGGAGCTTTTTTGGTAAGCCTAGCGCCGCTTTAGAGGAACGAGGCACGAATCTACCAGTTGCTTCAAGCTGGCCTTCAAATGACTTGCCTCTTGACCTCATTTGCCAGGCGTCGATTGCAGTTGAGCAATTAAAAAGACCGCCCCACAAGCTCCGGTCTTTCCCGAAACCCCCTGGCTCTTTAAAACACCCGACCGGTTCTACCTTGTTTGAACCTACTTGCTTGGAACGCCAGGCAGCTATCGCTCGATCCTCGCGCTATACCGACCGAAAAAGGAGTAGCCCAACATGAAACCCAGAAAACTAAAAATCTCCGCCTCTCTTTTGCTTCTGATCCTCACTGCCACCCTCGCCTGGCACAATCACGCGTCAGCCCAGATGACTGATCGCACGCAAAACCCAAATGTCTCAAACTCCGGAATTGCCAAATCACTCGCCCAGGAAATAGGCACCGGAGCGGGCGACAAAATGACTCCCGACTCCTCCTCGTTCATCATCGCCCGCGATCCCTTTCGCGCCATTCGTCGCGGTCGGCAACTGTTTCAACGAAAATTCCTCCGTAGCCAGGGCGTTGGCCCGCTGGTGAATGATGGCGTGGGCGACATCAATACCAACCTCGCCCTCGGTGCTGGCCTCAGCGACAGTTGCGC
>DATFRK010000143.1:0-3277 GCA_035263325.1 Pyrinomonadaceae bacterium
TAAGGAAGCGAATCTTTACGGCACCCACCACATCGGAGCATCGACCGATCAAGCCCAGGAAGCCATTGCTGCCGAAACTGTACGCATCGTCAAAGAGTTCAAAAAAACCGGACAAGTGCCAAACGTCATCAATCTCGCCCGGCAAACACCGGCTACGCATCGCCTGGTAGTGCGACATTTGGACCGGCCGGGAGTGTTGGCGAAGGTTCTGGAAGCGATTAAGGCCGAGCAGATCAACGTCCAGGAAATGGAAAACATTGTCTTCGAAGGTGCGGCTGCCGCAGTGGCGCGTATCAATCTTGACAACGCCCCCTCCTCGCAAATGCTGGAAAGACTACGCGCCGAGGGCACCGATATTATTGAGTTGAATCTCATCGAACTGGCTCCCCGATGAACACTACCCTGATTACCGGCGCTTCAACTGGTATCGGCGAAGCGTTCGCCCGCAGGTTTGCTTCGCTGGGCCGTAACGTGCTGCTTGTCGCGCGCTCGGAAGATAAGTTGATAGCTTTGTGTAATGAACTCGGCCGTATCAGCGGGATTCGCGCAACCTACCTGGCTATCGATCTCAGCAGCGAGGGAGCCGGGGCGCAGCTCTTCGACGAAACGCAGAAGCGCGGCCTCGAGATCGATATGCTGATCAACAACGCCGGCTTCGGGTCGATGGGTGATTTTGCTCAGCTCGATCCGGCGCGGGAATTGGAAATGATCGATCTCAACATCAAGGCCCTGGTGGACCTGACTTACCGCTTTCTGCTGCCGATGCGTGAGCGCAAGCGCGGCACGATCCTCAACGTGGCCTCGACGGCCGGTTTTCAGCCGGTACCATTCATGGCCACTTATGCAGCCACTAAGGCTTTCGTGCTCTCTTTTTCTGAAGCTTTGTGGGAAGAGAACCGGCCTTACGGCATTCAGGTAATTGCGCTTTGCCCTGGGGTAACGGAAACAAACTTCTTCCAGGCAGCGAAAATGGACCGACCACCGATGCGCACAGCCCAATCGCCCGAAGAGGTCGTGGACACCGCGGTCCGCGCGCTGAACAAGAAGAGAGGCCACATTGTTTCCGGTTGGACCAATTTTCTGATGGTTGAAGCAGAACGCTTTTTGCCCCGGTCTCTGATCGTGAGATTGGCCGGCAAAGCAATGCGACCCAGATTCGAACCAAAGTGATCGCCGACAATTATTGAATACTTTCGGAGGTAGGATGACAGAAAGAATTTTTAACTTCAGTGCTGGACCTGCAGTTTTGCCTGTGCCTGTTTTGGAAGAGGCCCAAAGAGACTTATTGAGCCTACCAGGCGTGGGGATGTCGGTGATGGAGATTAGTCACCGCTCGAAAACTTTCGATGAGATCATTCATGGCGCTGACACCGGGTTGCGCGAGTTACTGGGCATTCCCGACAACTATCATGTCCTCTTCTTGCAAGGCGGCGCCAGCCTGCAGTTCTCGATGGTGCCGATCAACTTTTTACCGTCCGACGCGAGCGCTGACTACATAATCACAGGTAGCTGGGGCAAAAAGGCACTCAAGGAAGCAAAGCGCGTAGCAGCGGTGAACGTGGCAGCCACGATGGCCGATGGCGGTTTCACGCGCGTACCCCAAAGTGATGAGATGGCTCTCAACTCGAAGGCTGCGTACGTCCATTTCACCAGCAATGAAACGATCGAGGGCGTGGAGTGGCGTCACGAGCCCGCAGTTGGCGCCGTGCCGCTTGTCGCTGATGCCTCTTCCAATATCCTTTCGCGGCCGATACCCATCGATAAGTACGCGTTGATCTACGCCGGCGCCCAGAAGAACATGGGTCCGAGTGGGGTGACTTTAGTTATTGTGCGCGACGACATGCTGCAGCGGATTCCCGATGGTCTACATACGATGTTGGACTATCGGGTCCACGTCGAGAACAAATCACTCTACAACACCCCAAACACCTGGGGCATTTACATCATTAACCTGATATGCAAATGGCTTAAGGACAAGGGTGGTCTGCCGGGAATGCAGAAGGAGAATGAGGAGAAAGCGCGACTGCTATACGACGCCATCGATGCTTCTGACTTCTATCGGGGGCACGCAGACGTCGATTGTCGCTCGCTCATGAATGTCACTTACCGGTTGCCTTCGGAAGAATTGGAAAAGAAGTTTACCTCCGAAGCTACCGCCCAGGGACTCGACGGGTTAAAGGGTCACCGCTCAGTTGGCGGCATCCGTGCTTCTATTTACAACGCCTTCCCCCGCGCAGGTGTTGAGGCTTTGGTCTCATTCATGAAAGATTTTGAAAGAAAGAATGGCTAATAGAGAACCCGGAGCGGCAGCGCCGGGATCTCCACCGCTCCGGGTTCTCTATTAGAATGTTTGGGTGACAGAATCTGATCCGGACATTCAGAGCCTAAAAGTTTCGGCCGCTGAGGTGGGGCTCAGGCTCGACACCTACCTCGCCACACAAATCCCCACTTGGAGCCGCGCCCGCCTGCAGCGCTTGATAGATAACGAAGACGTGCTCGTAAACGGCAGGCCTGCGAAACCCTCCTACAAACTCCGCGATGCTGACGAGATTGAAGTTGAACTCGCCGAATCAGAAACAACCACTTTCACCCCGGAAGACATCCCGCTCAATATCGTCTATGAAGACGAAACCCTCGTCGTAGTTAACAAGCCGGCCGGCATGGTGGTCCATCCCGCGGCTGGCACCTACTCCGGCACGCTGGCCAATGCACTTGCCTTTCATTTCCAGCAACTGGCCACCAATCAAAGTTCAATCCGGCCGGGCATCGTACACCGCTTGGACCGCGACACGTCGGGACTGCTGGTTGTTGCCAGGACTGAAGCGGCCCTCGAGCATCTCGCAAATCAATTTCGCGATCGGACGGTGTTCAAGTCGTACCTTGCCCTGGTCCACGGCCACGTGGCGTCGGAATCAGGACAGATCAACCAACCCATCGCGCGTGATCCTGCTAACCGCACGCGCATGGCTGTCGTTCGTGGTGGTCGGAGTGCTCTGTCGCTCTATCGTGTTCGTCGCCACTACCAACGATTTACGCTGCTCGACGTGGAAATCAAGACCGGCCGCACGCACCAGATAAGAGTGCATCTCAACTGGCTCAAACATCCGGTGGTCGGTGATGAAACCTATGGAGGGGGACGCGACAACACGGTGCAAGACCCGCGGCTGCGGGCGCGCATTCGTAACCTCGGCCGGCAATTTCTACACGCAGAGAAGTTGGGCTTCACTCATCCCACGACTGGAAAGCCGCTCGAATTCACCGCGCCACTGCCGCAAGA
>DATFRK010000144.1:0-5122 GCA_035263325.1 Pyrinomonadaceae bacterium
CTGCGCCTTCCTGGCGACGACAAGATCCTCGGCACCGATGACGACTGGATTGGCATTGATGGAGTTTTTACCCGCGTTTCTGAAGTCAAAGGCGGCGCCGGACAAGCGACTGTTGGATCCGTAAAACCTTAAAACGGCGCATGTCGTTTCTAGATCGCTTCCGCAAAAAGAGAGAAGATGAAGCTGGCCGGGTAGCTCGCCTGTCCAGAACGGGTCGCATGATCGATGGCACCGTCCTCGATACGGTGTGCGACGCCGCTGGCATCATCACCCAGGTCTGTTACGCCTACACACTCGGAGGCGTGCAATACGAATCCTCACAAACGCTCGACCAACTGCAGAGGCAACGTTCCCACGACTACATGCCCGGCACCCAGATCATCGTTCGTTACGATCCCAAGCAACCGGCAAATTCGATCGTCGTCTAGATTACAATCCAGCTTTGAACTTTGTCCTTGGAACTTGGTACTTTGTTCTCGATGGACATGTTTAAGAAAGTCCTGATTGCAAATCGCGGAGAGATCGCGGTGCGGATTATCCGCAGCTGTCGCGAACTGGGCATAGTTCCGGTAGCGGTCTATTCGGAAGCTGACGTTGACAGTTTGCATGTGCGGCTGGCGGACGAGGCTGTCTGGGTTGGCCCACCACCCTCCACGCAAAGTTATCTGAACATTCAGGCGATCGTTGACGCGGCCGCAAAAACCGGGGCCGAGGCGATTCATCCTGGTTATGGCTTTCTCGCTGAGAACGCCGCCTTTGCGCGCGCAGTGACAGAGGCTGGCCTGACCTTCGTTGGCCCGACTCCGGCAGCAATGGAGTTGATGGGTTCGAAAACGAGCGCGCGAAAAGTCGCCGTGGAAGCAGGGGTCGCGATCGTACCTGGCACCGTTGAGCCACTCTCGTCAGCGCGCGAAGCCCGGGAGACGGCCGAGAAGTTTGGTTATCCGGTGATGTTAAAGGCGGCTGCAGGTGGTGGCGGCAAGGGTATGAGATTGGTGAGTGCGAAAGAGGACCTAGTCTCTAGTTTCGAAACTGCTCGTGCCGAAGCTGCTTCGGCGTTCGGTGATGATTCACTCTACCTCGAGAAGGCAGTGGAGACTCCACGTCACATTGAGATCCAGGTTTTTGCGGACCAACAAGGCAACGTGGTCCATCTCGGTGAGCGCGAGTGCTCGATTCAGCGACGTCATCAAAAAGTGGTAGAAGAATGTCCCTCGCCAATTAATGATCCAGATCTGCGCCAACGTATGGGAGAGGCCGCTATCAAGATCGCTCGCGCCGTCAATTACACCGGAGCGGGCACGGTTGAGTTTCTTCTTTCGGACACAACTCGTGAATTCTATTTCCTGGAGATGAACACCAGGCTGCAAGTTGAGCACCCCGTAACTGAACTGGTCACCGGCTACGACCTGGTGCGCGAACAATTCCAGGTCGCCGCGGGAAAGACGCTCTCGTTCACTCAGGAAAGTATTCGTTGGCAGGGCCACGCGATTGAGTGTCGCGTCTACGCGGAAGATTCGCAAAACAACTTCTTCCCTTCTCCAGGCACCATCACTCATTTGCAAGAGCCTTCCGGACCGGGAATTCGTATCGACAGCGGCGTGCGCCTGAATTCAGAAGTTTCCCTGCACTACGATCCGATGGTCGCGAAGCTGGCAGTGTGGGCCAGGACACGTGAGGAAGCGATCGATCGGCTGCGGCGGGCGCTTGATGAATACGAAGTGCTGGGCATCACGACGACGCTGCCTTTCTTTCGGGAAATCGTCAGGAACGAAGAATTCATTGCCGGTCGTCTTGATACAGGATTTATTGGCCGCCTGAATGAACAGCGCGAGCGAAACCCACCAGCCGCGGACCCCCTCGAACAGGTCGACATGGCGATCGTTGCCGCCGCGCTTCATTACGCGAACCAACAACGAATAGCCGTCACGGCCGAGCCAGTTGGAAATCGATGGAGACTTTCGGGACGGACCGCATTGCTCGACGGCAGGCAAGTGATAAACCAGCGCGGAGATGGGTCCGCAAAGTGGAGAAAGTTGTGAGACTCAAGACGCGGCTAACCGATCGCGAGCACGAACTCACTATCGACACAAAGAGTGGGCGAACGCTCGCTACTGTGGACGGTCGTGCTTATGAGCTCGAGGTCCACAGCCAGGTAGCGGGAGATTATCTTATCTTTAACGGCGCCGAGGTTTATGAATGCAAGGTCAGGCAACTCGGCTTCGGCGGCACGTTCCAGGTAACCGTTCGCGGTCGCGCCTACAGGATCGAGATCAGGGATCCGAAGAAGCTGCGAGCCGGTCAGAATTCACAGCACCGGCATCACGGAACCTCTGAAATAGTTGCGCCGATGCCGGGAAAGGTCGTGCGAGTTTTGGTGGAGGTGGGCGCGGAAGTGGAAGTGGGACAGGGCGTGCTCGTAGTTGAAGCGATGAAGATGCAAAACGAGATGAAGTCGCTCCAGGGTGGGAAAGTTGTGTCGATCAGAGTTGCTCAAGGTGAGACGGTGAATGCGGGCGACGTCTTGGCGGTAGTGGAGTGAGGCGCGGACGGGGGAAGCGGAGACAGGGTGACGGGGAGAAAGAGAGATGCGGGGACTGAGTTTGATATGACGCAAATAGACAAAGAAAACGCTATGGACCATGATGAAGAATCGATCGCGAACCCAAACACAATCACCCCGTCCCCGCTTCCCCCCGTCTCCGCTTCTCCCCTTCAGCCCGTCCCCCCATCTGCTCTTCGTATCCTCCTCTGGGACATTGATGGGACTTTGATCCGCTCCGCGCGCGTTGGTGGTTACAAGCTGTATACGATTCCCGTGCTCGAAGAGATCTTTGGCACCTCAGGCCAGCTGGAAACTCTACGTGTGTCAGGCATGACTGACTTGCAGATCGTGGCCGAGGCGTTGCGCGACGAAGGAATTACACATCACGACATCCGCGAACAGATTCACCTGTTAAGCAAACGTCTGACCGAAGAGGCGCGGAAGGTAACGGGAAACGGAGAGCCTTTCTTCGAAGTCCTTCCGGGTGTCAAAGAGACCTTAGCAGTACTCGCAAAAGAGCCTCGTTACCGGTCGGCTCTCCTCACGGGTAATATCGAACCGATGGCCTACCTGAAGATGGAACTCGTAGGCCTGGACAAATATTTCACCCTGCCCGGCGCCTTCGGTGATGAGTCACATCAACGTCGCGACTTGCCTGAGCGAGCGGCTGACCGGATTCGCCAACACTTGCAGCTGGACCTCGCACCCGAGCAATTCATTGTGATTGGCGACACACCCAACGACATCGACTGTGCCCGTCACTTCGGAGCCCGCGCAGTTGCAGTAGGGACCGGCCGCTTCTACTCCAACGAAGAGATCATGGCCTGCCACCCCGACGCCTGGCTAGAAGATTTGTCTGACCCGGAACTAGTGCTACGAACCCTGGATCGATTGTAATTTTATCCACAGATTACGCAGATGACACAGATTCGCCCTAGTGACTGAGTTTGTCGAGTAGCCAATTTCAACTCTGCGAAATCTGTGTAATCGGTGGATGTATTGCTTCTCAAATGCGGTGGAAGCCTTTGAGGATGTCGCGAGTTCGTAAGCGCAGAATCACCGGGCGACCGTGGGGACAGGTGGTGGGCGAGGATGTTTGCAACAGCCGGTCAATCAACCAACGCATCTTCTCGGGCGCGAGCGGCATGTTCACTTTAATCGCCGCATGACAAGCCAGGGACGCGGCAATCTCATCGCGCAAAGTCTCACGCGCTGCCGACTTCTTCTCCGCATCAACCGTCTCAAGTAATTCGGCCAACATGTTGCGCGCCTCGCTCGGAGGTAAGTCGGCCGGCGTTGCTTTGATCGCCACCGTCCTGCCGGAGAGCCGCATCAGGTCAAAACCATAAGGCTCAAGTTCGGGAGCCAACTGATCGAAAACCGCCGCCTGGGCGGGAGTGAGATCAAATGTCTCCGGCACCAGCAGTTGCTGCGAATCCGTGCGTCGCTCAGCCTCAAGGGCGCGATACTTGTCAAACAGAATGCGCTCGTGGGCCACATGCTGATCGATCAACAACAACCCCTCGTCGTCAGTGGCAATGATGAAACTCTCGTCGAGTTGACCAAGGGGGCGAATGTTAGCCGACAGAGACTCGGGCTTAACTTCGCGCGCAAACCTCTCCGCTGAATTGAGCGGCGGCAGATTAAAGGCTGGCGACTGCGGCGGCGCTACAGTTTCACTCGCAGCAGCAGCAGCAGTTAACTCGCGGGCGTGAAGCAGCTCATCGATGTCGCGGGCAATCTCGTCTCCCGACACCTCAACCTCCGGCGTCAACATCTCATCGACTAGCGGCGGAACTACAAAATCTATCCGCGGCTGAACCTGAGACGCAGCTGCCGACAGCGTGGCCGTTACTTCATTCGCTTCTGCCATTGTTTCGCCCTGAGCCGGGCCGCTACTAGTAACTAATTCAGCGCTCCAACCCACTGCCGCGGTCGCAGTTTGCGTTTGAGACTCTGCTGGTGGTGGCGGAGTAATTCTCTCTTCGGCGGGCGCATAACCGGCACTCGCCAACGCCGCCCTCACCGACTCACGCACCGCATCAGCTACGGCTGCGGCCCTTCGGAAACGCACCTCAGTCTTAGCCGGGTGAACATTGACGTCCACCTCTTCTAACGGAGTCTCAATAAACAACAACGCCGCAGGATAGACACCGTGCGGCAGAATCGAGCGATAGCCTTCTGACAAAGCCCGGCCAATCAAACGATCGCGCACAAATCTTCGGTTCACAAAGATGTACTGTGAATCTCGGGAAGTACGCCGATCCCTCGGCGCGGAAATGTAACCGCCGATGTGCGCGACCTGTGGATGGCCGCCATTTACCGTCAACAAATTCTCTAAAAACTCTTCGCCAAAAATCTGGTAAGCGCGTTCCTTGAGATCCTTGGCCGGCGAAGCACTCAACACCACGCGGCCGTTGTTGCTGAACGTAAAAGCGATCTCCGGATGGGCCAACCCGTAATGAGTGACTAGATTGGTCAAGTGAAACGTTTCGGTGGCCTCGGATCGAAGGAATTTTCTGCGGGCAGGAACGTTGAAAAAGAGATCCCTGACAGCGATCGTTGTGCCCCGAGGAT
>DATFRK010000145.1:0-2636 GCA_035263325.1 Pyrinomonadaceae bacterium
GGGCGCGATGGTGCGAGTGGAAGATGGTGTGACAACGTTGAAAGGCTTGTCTGGCGCCCGGATCTTTCGCAAAGGCCAGGCACCAGTGGAAATGAAGCCCGGCGACACACTGGATGACTTTTTCCCGGAGTAGATCAATGCCAGACGGAACGCTGTTGCTGTCGCGTTGTGAGGTTGCCGAACTTGCGCTGGAGGATTACATCCCGGCCATGGAAACCGCGTTCAGACTATACGGTGAAGGCAAGACGCTGCCGCCGGGAATTCTAGGGATACATGCGCGCGATGGCGGTTTCCATATCAAAGCGGGCCTGCTCGAACTTGAGCGTTCCTATTTTGCCGCCAAAGTCAATGCTAACTTTCCCCACAACTCGAGTCGATTCGGTTTACCGCTAATCCAGGGAGTCATCGTCTTATGTGACGGGGAGAATGGCTATCCGCTGGCGCTCATGGACTCAATGGAGATCACGATGCAGCGCACTGGTGCGGCAACCGCAGTGGCCGCAAAATACCTGGCGCGACCGGATTCAACTTCAATGACTATCTGCGGCTGCGGCAATCAAGGACGCGTCTCGCTGTTGGCGTTGTCACGAATTTTCTCGCTCGCACAGGTGTTTGCCTACGACAGTGATTACGCAAAGGCCGCGGCCTTCGCGGCTCTCTATGCTGACGAACTGGAAATCCCGGTTGAAGCAACTGAAGACCTGGCCATGGCCCTGCGAGGTAGCGACATCTGCGTTACTTGCACCCCGGCAACGCAGCCGTTCTTAGCAGCAGAGTACGTGCAGCCGGGAACGTTCATTGCTGCTGTTGGAGCGGACAGCGAGACAAAACAGGAGTTGGTCTCAGCTCTCCTGGTGCGCAACAAGATCGTAGTTGATGTACTCGAACAGTGTGTCGCTATTGGCGAACTGCATCATGCCATCCGTGCTGGCCTTGTCACTAAGTCAGATGTCCACGCAGAATTAGGCGAGGTTATTGCAGGAAAAAAGCCGGGCCGCACCGCGGCGGACGAGATTATTATTTTTGATTCCACCGGTATGGCCTTGCAGGATGTAATTGCGGCGGCGACGGTATATGAGAAGGCGATCAGTGAAGGAGTTGGCAGACTAATCAACCTGGCCCACTAGCCACTGGGAGCGCAGGCTGCCGAGCCTGAAGCTTCTACCAAACCTGTGAGATTGCAGGCGGGCCGCCCGCGATCCCGGGTCAAATGAGGAGGTCAACGAAATGAAAGCGACAGTAGTTAGTGGACTAATCATTCTGGTATTGCTGGTTGCTGGTGCGTCAGTGTTCATCCAGTCAGGCGCGTCGGCCCAAGCAAATGATTGGCAGGATGTTGAAAAGGCACTCGGCAAAGCCGGCTCGATGCAGCCAGGCGACGTCTACAAAGTCAGCCTGCCCCGTAGTGATCTCAAGGTTACGGTCGCTGGTGTTCAAGTGAAGCCGGCGCTTGCGTTGGGTTCCTGGTTGGCGTTTAAGAAGTCAGGCCAGATGACGATAGTGATGGGAGACCTGGTACTAACCGAAAGTGAAGTAACTTCAGTCCTGACTAAACTGCAACAGGGTGGCATTGACGTGACCGCGTTACACAATCATGTGCTTAATGAAACTCCGCGCGTGATGTACATGCACATTCACGCAATGGGCGACGCAGTCAAGATTGCGAGTGCCATTCATGAGGCACTAGGGTTGAGCAAGACTCCTTTTGGGATCAGTGCGGGCAATCCGAATTCAGAGCTGGGTATCGACACAAAGCAACTCGATCAGATTATGGGGCAAAGCGGAAAGATAAATGGGGGCGTCTATCAGTTTGCGGTGCCGCGTGCCGACACTATCACTGATGGCGGGATGAATGTACCGCCGGCAATGGGATTGGCGACAGCGATTAACTTTCAGCCCACCGGCGGGGGGAACGCGGCGATCACCGGAGACTTCGTTCTCAGCGCCAGTGAGGTGGAACCAGTGATCAAGGCCTTAAGGGAAGGTGGCATTGAGGTAACGGCACTCCATAGTCACATGTTGACCGAGAATCCGCGACTCTTCTTTATGCATTTTTGGGGCAACGATGAGGCGTTGAAACTGGCGCGAGGTTTACGCTCGGCGCTGGATCGGATGAACATAGTCAAGCCTTAGCTGGCTCGCAGGCGGCCTGCATCTGCTAGCAAACCTCTGTGGAGATTGTACGCGGAGGACCTCCGCTGGCAGTACTTCGTGACATCCGGTCTACCCTCGCGGCTGCCATAAACTTTGGAGTGCGGGGACTCGTCACCGCTTTGTGATCAGAGATCTCCAGTTAGCGCGATCACAAAGCGGTGACGAGTCCCCGCACTCCAAAGCTAGTGCAACCTTTGCAACGTCTCGACCAGCGAGGCACCAAGGTTCTCCAGATTGCGTTTGACTTTTTCGTCGATCATTTCGTCTTCATTGCCATTGAACTTATCGCCGGCAAACGGAACCGAAATCTCCTGCGGCAAGACAATCAAGCGCAGCGCTGTAAGCACACCGCGTAAATGGACCAGGGCGCGAATGCCACCCAGTGAGCCCGGCGACGAAGCCATGATGGCCGCCACTTTGCCTGCAAAGACCTGGCCCATTTCATACTGATCGCTTTTACGAGAGGCCCAGTCAATGGTGTT
>DATFRK010000146.1:0-6988 GCA_035263325.1 Pyrinomonadaceae bacterium
TTTTTTATGGAGCTTACACGCGCTGGCTTGATCCTCCCTTCGTCCATAGTGGTCCGATGATAGCTGTCGCCGCGGGTGGCCTGGTGGTGAACCTGGTCTGCGCCTGGATCCTGCACGGTCGGCACGAGGTCGATCTGAATCTTCGTGGTGCGTGGTTACACGTAGTCGGTGACGCATTGGGTTCAGTGGCCGCAATCGTCGCCGGAGTGTGCATGGCGTTATTTGGTTGGTACGCGGCGGATCCATTTTTCAGCGTAGTGATCAGCGTTTTGATAATCTGGGGATCGATCAGGTTGATTCGGGAGTCGACCAATGTCCTCCTGGAAGGCACGCCGGCGCACATTAACCTCGCTGCAGTTGAAGACGCGATCTTGAATACAACCGGGGTCGACAATGTTCACGACCTGCACATTTGGACCATCACTTCGGGCAGGGAAGCATTGAGTGCTCACGTAATTCACGCGGCGACGATTTCACAAGCCGGATTGCTGCAAGAGCTGCGTACCAAACTGCATGACCGTTTTGGCGTGGACCATCTGACCATCCAAATGGAGACACCGGATTTCGAAGACGACACTTTTCATTTTTGCCACGCAGGCACCGCCTGCTTCCGCTCCAATCGTGAGGGCCAGTCATGATCGTTTTGCCTGGTCTTTAGAATGACTCATGCGAACCCGCTCATCGGGCTAAGACCGATTCGCAATGGAACTCAATCTTCTTCTTACGCTGGATTTGCGAGAGCAGGCCGCGCTACAAGCCGCGCTGGTAACTCACGGGGCTCCGGACGCACTGGTGACCCTGGCCCTAACCGGCGCTTGCCGGATCTCTTCGCTCGAGGAAGCTCGGCAATTACGCAAGTGGTTGGCCGATGCCCGCACTGCCGGTGAGACGGATTTTGCTTCACTCCTGGTCATCGAAAGAGCCATGATCGAATTCGGCCTGTGATCTCTTAGCGACGAAATGAGTGACATCGAACTGGGCTACGGCAAGACGTCAGTTAACTTTACTTTCGACGAAGCTCGCTTTTCAGTACTCGCCAGTGACTCCCACCTAGAAACGCCGTTGAGCGATCCGGAGATCGGCGCAGCGTTCGACTCTCCAATCTCTTCCGCTCCCCTGGACGAAATTGTTTCCCCAGGCGACTCCGTGCTCATCGTCGTCTCGGATGCCACGCGGGCCACAGGTAGCGCGCAAGTCGTGAATCTACTGGTGCGTCGTTTGATTCAGCACGGTGTCTCACCGAGCAACTTGGCGATAATCTTTGCCACCGGCATTCATCGTCCAGTGACGGCGACGGAGAAAGTCGAGCTACTGACTTCGTTTATCACTCAGCGCATCAGAACTCTGACCCACGATGCTCACCAACCCCGGGACATGACGTTGTTAGGAGTGACTCGCCGCGGGATCAAGGTCGAGGTCAACCGGGCACTCAAAGAATTCTCGCGCGTCATTCTGACGGGCGGTGTCGGTTATCACTACTTCGCAGGCTTCACCGGTGGCCGCAAATCGGTGTGTCCGGGGTTAGCGTCGGCTCAAACAATCGAGGCCACTCACATGCTGGCCCTGGATTTTGAACTCCGAGGCCGCCGCGCCGGCGTGGGACCAGGACGATTGGATGGTAACGCGGTTCACGACGAGTGTGACCAGGTGGCGGAGTTGGTAGCGCCGGCCTTCGGCATCAATGCAGTAGTGGAGGAACGCGGACACGTTGTTAATCTTTTTTGCGGAGACTGGCGGGCAGCGCATCGTGTTGCTTGCGACCACTACTTGAGTAACCATTCTGCGACTCTTACTGCTAAACGCGAAGTGGTCATTGTTAGTTGTGGCGGTTTGCCTTACGACATCAATCTCATTCAAGCACACAAGGCATTGGAAATGGCTTCCTACGCTTGTCAGGATGGCGGCTCGATCATTCTGTTGGCGGAATGCAAAGATGGATTAGGTCGGCCCGACTTTCTGAAATGGTTCGCCGAGAATAGTTCTCGTGCCCTTGAAGAGCGCCTGCGCACCGCTTACGAGGTTAATGGGCAAACAGCCTGGTCTTTACTCACAAAAGCTGAACGCTTCCGTATTTACCTGGTCTCAGATCTGCCGGACCAGGAAGTGACACGTATGCGCCTGATTCCCTCCCGCAGTCTTGATCACGCGCTGGCAAGCATCGCAAAAGATGCCCGAGGATTCATTCTCCCGCGTGGCGCGGGCTTGCTTCCTCGCTTTGCCTGACGACCGGGTGTAGAGTGCAGTCGAGGATAGCGATGGAGATAGTTTTGCCCTCTTGCAAGGTGCGTAGTTGGAAGAGACAAGATCGTGATTCGCTCGTGCACCATGCCAACAACCGGAACGTTTGGATCAATTTGCGCAATCGATTTCCCTATCCTTACACTACTGCCGACGCTGAGAATTTTTTCAAGATAGTGGTGGGCTGTGAACCAGAAACTAGTTTTGCTGTCGAGGTGAAGGGAAAGGCGGTCGGCGGCGTCGGGTTTTCTCCGCTCGAAGACGAGGAATACCGATCGGCGGAGATCGGCTATTGGCTCGGCGAAGAATTTTGGGGCCGTGGCATCGCCACCGAAGTGCTTATCGCGGTGACCGACTATGCGTTTTCCCAGTTCGATCTCTGTCGTCTCTATGCACACGTGTTTGAATGGAATCTGGCCTCAGCCCGGGTGCTGGAGAAGGCCGGCTATGAGTTTGAAGGTCGGTTAAGAAAAAGTGTGACCAAAGACGGACAGACAATAGATCGTCTGCTGTATGCAAAAGTGCGTGATTAAGCTCCCAGGTAGGTAAGTTGATAAGGAGAACAGCTGATGAAAAGAGTTGCTGTAGCTTTATTCATACTTTCAAGTGCAGTTTGCGTGATGGCCCAGCAAAATCCTTCCGGTGGCAGCGAGCGGCCGGTAGCCCTGACTGATGCGGCAGTGGCTTTGGACTCCGCAGGCGCTGCGGTGCTGCAAGGGTCATTGCGAACAGCAGCACTCAATGGTGCGCCAGATTCGCCAGTCACAAATATCCGCTTCGTGGTCAAGAACACCAGTCCGATCGATTTTGCGTTCGTTTCCGGCCTGGTAACTTTTTACGACGGTGGCGGAGTGCGTTGTGGTGAGGGTGTTTTCAGAGCTAATGCCCTGGCGGCAAATGAGTCGTTCGAAACTGATAGTCCAGGAATTCGGATTCGTTGTACGCCGACAACCTGGCGACTGGTCGCGACGAGTCTGGTCCCGAGATTAGTGCCGAGTGTGACTGCTGGTCCTACTGCGGCGGCGCGGAACCTGATCATTAGCGTCGATGGTGAGCAACATCCGATTCAATTGGACAAGCCGATGACGCTGACCGTCGGAGACAAGCAGCGTACCATCATTGTGCGGGAAGCCCCCTGAAATGGAAAAGGATGAAGGCTGAAGGCGGAAGTTGAAGGTGTGATGGAGGTGGCGTTCACCCTTTATCTTTTTTAGTTAAGAAAGCAGGGTAGTTGTATGTCAGACAAGCAACAGAAGTGCGCGCACGGTGTCTGTGAGTGCCAGGTAAGTGGTAACAATAAGTATTGCAGTGAGTATTGCGAGGATGCTGAGAAAGCAGGTGTTCTGGAGATCGGCTGCGGCTGCGAACACGAACCGTGTGTCTGATTCTTAGAAGACTGCTTAACAATTCTTCGCCTTTCCCTGCGTAGTACCTTTATATCCGGGCCTGCAGAGGCACAGTTAGCAGCCGCGGAGACCACCGACATCAGTCGCGTGGAGTTTCATTTCAACCTACAAAAAGGCTCCCCAGAATAGTTTGCGATTCCTCACTCTCTGAAACGGAGAGTGACTCGGGTTACCGCGTTTGCTGACTCTACAGATCGCGGGTTAAAGTAACGAACCTTTTTGATTTGGTAACGTTAGTTGATTGCCAAGATGTCTGAGCTACTCCCAGTTTTAATTGAACTCCAGCGGCTCAAAAACCTGGATCGCACAGGTTGGACGCTGCGTGGTCTGCCTCAGGGAACTGAATCCGTGGCCGCCCACTCCTTCGGTGTCGGCGTGACCGCAATGTTGCTGGCCGACCAGTTAGTCGCCCGGGGCGTTGCGGTTAACCTGGAGAAAGTACTACGAACGGCGCTACTTCACGATTGGGCAGAAGCGCGCGTGGGAGATATGCCACGTACCGCAACAGAGTACTTCGGAGCAGAGGTAAGAAAGCAGGCTGAAGCAGCGGCGTTTGGCGACATTGTCAAGCAACTTGGCGAGACACAGTACGCTGATCACTACGAAGATTATGAACAACGTCACAGTTTGGAGGCGCGTCTTGTCAAAGCTGCGGATGTGATCGATTTGCTGGTCCAGGCTTTGGCTTTAGAACGGGCCGGAGCGCGTGGGCTTGACGAGTTCTGGGAGGTTGCGTCGAGGCCGACTTTTCAGTTGGAAGGCATCGCTTTGCAGATCGTTGACAACTTGATGCAGCAGCTCCTCCAGGCGCGGCGGGAATTAGTTTAGGACCCGGGTTGCAGATGTTTGATTTCATAACCTCAATTACCTGGCGTAGCGCGCTCATCGGCGTCGCGATCTTTGTTGTCACCTTCCTTGTTAGCCTGGCAATTGTTTCGATCATCCTCGTCAAACTCCCGGCCGATCACTTCAAGAAGGACGATAAGACAAAGTTCTGGTCCGGTCCCCGTCCGGCGCTTCGGGCTGCTGGAGTGATCGGCAAGAACATACTCGGGGTTTTGTTAGTCATTATCGGAATTGTGCTGTCGATCCCCGGGGTGCCGGGTCAGGGACTGCTTACAATCCTGCTGGGAATAATGTTAGTCGACTTTCCCGGAAAGCGTCGTCTGGAACAAAAGTTGTTAGCCAGGGAAGAGGTAAGGAAGACGATCGATCGCTTACGAGCGCGTTTTAACAAGCCACCGCTCGAGCTTGATACCTGAGAAAATTGCTTATCTCTTTTGCTGTCATTAACTAAGAAGTGCACCCAATTGACAACAAAAACTCTTCTTTGTTAGGTTGAACGCCAATTCGCGTTCCTTTGGCGTTTGACGTATGATTTGCGCCTGAAGGCTTTGTCTAATGCCCAAATTTCTCAACGCCGCAAGAAGCGCTGCGCCACGACTGCTCTTGCTCCCCATACTCTTTGCTGTCCTCTTAAACTCAAGCTGTAGCCTTTTCGGTACACATACAAAAGTCGAAGTCCCGGTACTTCTGAAACCATTGGCGGAAGCTAGCCGAGACCAGTTGATCCAGGAGATCAACCGGCTCACGACCGTTAAGTCCATGCACGGAAAGGTCGACATACAGTTTGAGGACACCTCTTTTGCTTCAGCGGGCATTGCTGAGAAGTATCGGCAGGTTGATGGCAGTGTAACGATGCAGCGACCGGGCAAGATCTATTTAATAATTCAGTTCACCTTTGTAGACATTGCGCAAATGGCGTCCGACGGCGAGCACTTTAGCGTAGCGGTGTTGAAGGGTGACGATCGGTACAAACGTTTCGTCAAGGGGACCAATAGCGCGGTCTATCCTAAGCTCGACACCGACGGGACGGCGAAGGTCAAGGCGGCAAGCAATAAGAAGGAAAAAGACGGCGAAAAGCAGACAGTCAGCGCGCTCTCCAATCTGCGACCTCAACACCTGACCGAGGCCTTGCTGATGCGTCCGGTCGAACCCAACGACTCACTCATCTATACGCAAAGCGAGTTCTTTCAGGAAGAACCGGATATGCGATTGCAAGCTAAAAAAGGTGGACGAGTGATGAGGGGCTACTATCTACTAGATGAGTTGTCGGCGCCAAAGAATGGTGAGTCGAAGTTATTGCGACGTTTCTGGTTTGATCGGGTGGACGGAATTCGTTTGGCTCGCTTGCAGACCTATGACGACCGCGGAGAGTTGATAACGGACGTGTCGTACTTTGACGACAAGGTATTTGGCAGTGATGGCTCGCTTAAGGCGCCAGCAAGAATTGCGATTACTCGACCGAAGGACCAATACAAGCTCAGTATCAGCTACCAGGATCCTGCTTCCGTAGAACTCAATCAGACCTATCCAGACCGGGCATTCGTGCTTGAGAACAAGTGGCAATTACCAGAAGTTGACCTGGACGCGCAGCTGAATAAGAAGGTCATCGCCAATCACTAACTCCATAGCGGGTGCTAGATATGACCGTTCAGATGTATTAACATCTGAGGCTCGATTCTGGCATCCGGTTTTTGTGTAAGGTTTCGTCACCACTGTTCGTAAGACTCGCTCGCCGGTGCAGTAGCCCGACTGTGAAGGAGGGCCCCTTGCTAACGACAGAAACGAGAGGTTGAGCCCTCCTTGACAGTCGGGCTACTGCTCGCAAATCACAACTGGCTCGCACAATTAAATGAGAACGATTCTACAAGCTGAAGATTTAGTAAAAGTCTACCGCATAGGTAAGGTCGACGTTCACGCCTTACGTGGTGTTTCCCTCGAAGTCCAGGAAGGCGAGTTCGTAGCGATCATGGGGCCGTCCGGTTGCGGCAAGTCAACCATGCTTCATTTGCTGGGTGGGCTTTTGACTCCCACGAGTGGTCGCATAACGATAGACGGTGAAGAAATAACCACGGCGTCAGACGCGAAACGCACCGATGTGCGACGGCGAAAGATTGGCTTTGTTTTTCAGAGGTTTAATCTCTTTCCCACTTTAACCGCTGAAGGAAATCTCCGACTGGCGGAGCGAATTCATGGCAACGGCGGTGAGGATCCGCAACGCCGGCGTGAGGTCCTGCGCCTACTCGGGTTGGAAGACAAACTTCACCACAAGCCACTCGAATTGTCGGGCGGCGAGCAGCAAAGAGTGGCGTTAGCGCGTGCTGTTGTTACTCGTCCGGCCATCGTTTTAGCGGATGAACCAACCGGCAATCTCGATTCCGAGAACTCGGCTCTTGTCCTTAACATGTTTCAGGAGCTCAATTACCGGTTTAACCAAACCATCATCATGATTACGCACAACCCGGAGGCGGCTGCCATGTGTAGGCGCATCGTACAGATGC
>DATFRK010000147.1:0-7050 GCA_035263325.1 Pyrinomonadaceae bacterium
ATCTGAGATCTGAGATCTTGAGATTTGAGATCCCGAAGATTCTGAGAAAGAGGAAAAACCTAGGTTCGAAGTGAGGGAAACGAGGCTCGCAGACTTTTAAAGAAACTCTGTGTAATCTGCGTAATCTGTGGATTAAACTGCTGAGTCTAACGCAGGTTCTTGCTCAATCGGCGCCTCGCCTTCGAGTTTTACGCGGGCTCGCTCCAGGAAAGTCTTAATCATTTCGCGCACCCGCTTCTGCATCTCCGCGCTGATAGCGCTCTCACCAACCAGGATGGCAAAGCGGTGCAGATCTTTTGCGTGCTGTCGCCGCAATTCCACATGTTGCACAATCCGAATCAGTACCTTGTGTCCGCGCTCTTCGAACGCCGCGGCGTAGCGCAGGTAGTTTTTCACTTCTGAACGCGCCGGAGACCACTCCAGTCGCTCGGGTGAATCTTCGGTCTTCTCTACCGTAAAGTCTGCATGAACCGCGCCGATAACCGGCACTTCCGCCCGTACCGCCCAGCGCATGATGCCGCCGGCCTCTTTGCGAATACCTTCGATTCCCGGCATCAAATCCGCAAAATTACGGAGTTCACCAAAAAACTCCCGGGCCCGCTCCAGGCTGGTTCGTAACTCCAATTGATCCGCATACGACGCTTTGATTCGAAACATTTGTTCTCCGCCAACTAGTCTCTAGAGTATCGAGGCAGACGGCTAATAACTTGTTGTCCAGTTCTGCCACTGCTAAGTTACAACAGGAAAACGGTTACAGTAAATAACTAAGTGCCTTATTCAAGAAAGATTTAATATGAACTCCTATTCAAACAAATGTCCTCGCTGCGAAGGGCCACGATTAAAGCCCTGGTCAGAACTCACCGCTGAGGAGCGTGAGGTGGTAAAAAGGTTGCCCGCTTCCGCTGAGTATCTGCTGGTTGAACGACAAGCAACTCATCGCTGGTGCACCAGGTGTTGGTTTGAAGAGAGGGCTAGTGAGCGGAATGCTTGAAGCTTTTTGCTCTTTAGACAGCTAAATAGGACCAATACGACCTATAAGACCAATTGACTATTACTAACTACTGACCACTAACCACTGACTATCCCGTTATACGTCTCTCTAATAGCATTCATTTGCTCCAACAAAGTTCGCTGCAATTCCTGGGACGATCCAAAGCCCAGCTTGCTGGCAATGTCCCTGGCAGTTGAGTGGTCCGGCTCCGGTAAATGCGTGGAACGACCACTTACCAAGCGCAGACTGTGATCTACGGATCGCAGCAGACTGTAACCCGTGCTCAGTGTTTCGAATTCCTCACCACTCAGCGAGCCCTCTTCGAGTAAGCGTTCCAGAGTGAATGACGTCGAACGGTCTTCTCCTTCATCAAGCACCTCATCGCGCAATTGCAGATACCGAACCGCAAAATAAACGTCGAGCATCCCACCCGGACCATACTTGATGTCGGTGCCTGTTCGCCTGCCCCGACCGCCTTTTTCTCGCTCCAATCGATCGCGCACGTGCCGTGTTTCGGTCTTCAGAATACCCTTTTCCACCCGTTGGGCATTGGCATGAATGCGATGCCGCGCATGAGTTTCAATCATCTTGCCGAGCTCCATATCGCCGCCGATGGCCCGCAATTTGACATAGGCCAACCACTCCCACGGGGCGCTGTCTTCCTTGACGTAGTCGAGAAAACCGTCGGAACTCTGGACCAGCGGGCCGTTCTTGCCGTGAGGCCGTAAACGCAAATCAACTCGATATAAGTAACCTTCACGTTTAATGCTCGACAAGGCAGCAAGCATCAACTCCGCCAACCGTGCATAAGCTTCGTCGCGAGTCAGAGACGATACCGGTGAAGGCACCATCGAGTCGTACGTGATCAGAAGATCCAGGTCCGAGCCATAATCAACGCCGCCACTACCGAGGCGGCCAAATCCCAGGAAAGCCAATCGCGGACCAGCGCTGAGTGGACCAAACCTGCGGGCCATTTCGCGCCGGGCCACCAGGTACGCAACATTTACACTCGCGACGGCTAACTCCGTCTGCAAGCGGTTGGTATCGAAAATAGAGAACTCATCGCGCGCGTCAAGGGCCCCGATTTCGGTGAGTAGTTCGGCCCACTTGAGCCGTAGCACCGCAAGCTCAGCGGAAAAGCTATGCTCGGCATCGATTGCCGCTCGCAGAATGGCTCGATGATCCCGCCGCAGGCAGTCAGACGGTTGCGCATTCAATACGGAGATCAGCTTGGGATTGGCCGCAATGATCTCGGAAAAAAAGTCCGAAGCGCCGGACAACTGCATTAAGGCCTGCAGGTCGTCCTTCGTCACTTGTATCTCGTCCGCCGATTTATCCAGTGAGGCTGAAACCCGAACCGCATTTACCAGCGAACGATGGGCATTGAGCGAGCTGTGAGCCCACCTTTGCAACTCTCGCGCTAACGCTTCCTGGTCGACAATAGAAGAAGTTTCTTCGCTACCAGAAAGTCGGCTTTTAAAAGTATTGGCGGCAGTCAACGCCAATGCAATGTCCTTGTCTGGCAGAACCTCGACCCGGTACGCACCAGCCCGGCGACTGGTTGCTCCGGGTGGTGCTTCTCCCACTTTGCCAAATAACCGATCATATGCGCGTCGCACATTTCCGGCCTGAGATCTGAGGGCCTTGAAAAACGCATCGCCGGCGTCGATTCCCGCAAAGCCCATGCGCCGAGCCAGCAATTCCCGCGACTCAGGCGCCTCCGGAATTGTGTGGGTCTGCAGTCCATGTTCCATCTGCAGCCGGTGTTCCAGTGTGCGCAGGAAGTAGTAGGCCTCGGAAAGCTCCGTCCGTTCCTGTTCGGAAATAAAACCCCTGTCAGCGAGGCGACCTAAACTGATCAACGTGTGCGACACTCGTAACCAGTCGTCGCGACCGCCATGGGCCAACTGCAGCGCCTGCGCAATAAACTCAATTTCCCTGATGCCCCCGCGACCAAGCTTCACATTGAACCCGGCCTTCCTCTCCACCTGGTGATCGATCTTCTGCTTTGCCAGCCTGACGCTGGAGAGCGCGGAACTCACCGAAACTTCCGGGCGAAAGATCTGTGGCGTCACCGCATCTTTAAAGCGAGAAAAGAGGGCCGCGGAACCAGCTGCTGAGCGAGCCCGGATCAATGCCTGGCGCTCCCAATCCTGGGCGCGCTGCTGGTAATAGCGGGTTGCTTCAGCCAGGGAACAAGCCAACGCACCATCACGACCGTGAGGACGTAGACGAAGGTCAACGCGATAGGCTGCTCCTTCTCCCCCCGGTTTACCCACCAGTCGTGCGACAGTTTCCGACAACTTTACGAAGTACTCACGATTGCTAACCTCGCCGCGCTCACCCAATCCCGATGTCATGCCCTCGTCGGAGTAGAGAAACATGAGATCGATATCGGAAGCGTAGTTGAGTTCCAGGGAACCAAGTTTACCGAGCGCTACAATGCAAAAATCGGGTGTCGCAATCCGTCCTCGTTCGTCCGTGTGCCGTGGTAGGCCAAAGCGATTGTCGAGATCTTGTCGCGCCAGGCTAAGGGCGTAATCGAGAATCGCGTCGGCGAGGTTTGATAATTCTTCGGTCGTTTCTACTAAGGTGTGAGTGCGGCGAATGTCTTGTAAGTAAGTACGCAGCAGTTCCCGGCGACGAAAGCGGGCCAGCAGTACCTGGGGATCTAATGAAGAGTGGGTTAGGGAGAAGCGAGCCAACGACTCCTTCAACTCGTCGCGGGTTCGCACGCGTGTTTCACTACGTTCTCGGGATAACCAGGCCAGGTAATCAGTATTCTGTTCCAGCGTGGTCGCCAGCAACGGGCTCCACGCTGCGAGCGCCAGCACATCTGAAAGCAATGGCGGTTTTTTGATCAAGTCCTGGTAGGCGTGATTATCTTCCTTGCTTAATCGCTCGAGGAAAAGTCGGGCGCCATTTTGATCGGGCAGATCTCGCAGGAGGAACTCAACTGTCGCTTCGCGGGCTGGCACAGCGCCTATATTACGCTTTGGAGGTTTGGAGTTGGGAGCGCGGGCGGCTCGCCCGCTCAGGACAGTGGCTCAAGTAGCAAAAGTAGACGGCTCGCCCGCTTGGTTTTCCTTACCTCGATTATTGAGGCATGGCTTACCAAGCGGGCGAGCCGCCCGCTGTCCCAGCGTGGTGCTCTAGATGTCGTAGTAGAGCGAGAACTCGAGTGGATGCGGCCGCATACGCAACGGCGTGATCTCGCGATCCCGTTTGTAACCGATCCAGCGCTCGATTAGTTGCGGGGTGAAGACGTCGCCTTTCAGCAAGAATTCATGGTCCGCTTCCAGTGCACGCAAAGAGTCGTCAAGCGAGCCCGGCAAGGTTGGCACGTCTTTCAACTCCTCGGGTGAGAGATCGTAGATGTCCTTCTCGAGCGGTTCACCGGGGTCGATGCGATTCTGAATGCCGTCCAAACCAGCCAGCAGCATCGCCGCAAAAGCTAGATAGGCGTTGCACGACGGGTCGGGTGGCCGAAACTCGAGTCGTTTGAGCTTCGGATTGGTGGAGAACATCGGGATGCGAATCGCGGCCGAACGATTTCGCGCTGAATAGGCGAGATTGACCGGCGCTTCGAAACCCGGCACCAACCGTTTGTAGCTGTTGGTGGTGGGGGCTGCGAAGGCAACGACCGCCGCGGCGTGCTTGAGCAGGCCACCTATGTAGTAACGGGCCATTTCCGAAAGTCCGGCATAGCCATCACCGGCAAAGAGTGGCTTTTCACCCTTCCAAAGTGATTGGTGACAGTGCATTCCGGATCCGTTATCGCCAAAGAGTGGCTTCGGCATAAACGTCGCTGATTTGCCGTACTGGTGCGCAGTATTGCGAACTACATATTTGAAGATCTGCAGGTTGTCTGCGGTACCTAAGAGAGTTGAGTAACGGAAATCGATTTCACATTGACCAGCGGTAGCGACTTCGTGATGGTGGCATTCCACGGTGACACCACATTTGCCCAACGTAAGCGAAATCTCGGAACGTAAATCACTGAGCGTATCGGTGGGCGGAACGGGAACATAACCCTCTTTTGGTCGAATGCGGTAACCAAGGTTCGAGCCACTGTACTCGTTAGCGTCGCGGCCACTGTTCCAGTGACCCTCGTCAGAGTCAATTGCATAGCTGGCAGCATATTGCTCGTTGGTGAATTTTACGGAGTCGAAAACAAAGAACTCGGCTTCGGGCCCGAAGTATGACGTATCTGCCAAACCAGTGAATTTGAGATAACTTTCCGCACGTTGGGCGACTGAACGCGGATCATACGCATAACCTTCTTTGGTAATAGGGTCGACCGCACTGCCAATCAAGCAGAGAGTTGGCTGTTCGGAAAAAGGATCCATCCAGTAACGGGTGGCGTCGGGCACGAGCAACATGTCAGATTCGTGGATGGCCGCCCAGCCCCGAATTGAAGAAGCGTCGAAACCGAATCCATCCTCGAATGTCTCTTCGGCTAGTTCAGCTATCGGAAAGGTCAGGTGTTGCCAGGAGCCGGGCAAATCGGTGAAACGACAGGACACAAACTTAGCGCCCTGTTCTGAAGCATATTTCAAGACAGTCTTTGGGTTCATGTGATCTCCTGAAGATTAGGGAGTGTTGGGGGTGCTCTTCGCCGCTAACGTGCTTGTTGGTGCGAAGTGTTTTTGAGTGGTCAGTTGCTCGCAGAAAACAGAAGAGCGGCATACATCGCGACGCGTAAAAAACTGCCATTATAGTGATGCGAAATACGCTGTCAAGTGGCATTCGCGGAGCATTAATTATTCTGGGGAGATCATAAAACTTAATGCTGGATTAAGCGACCCGAGCTGATCGAAAACCTACTCGCACTTCACTTGAGAGAACCAATAAGAAAGAAGTGGCAAGCCATTCCGGGCTGTTTACGTCTGAGTCAGGGTGCGGAGCCTGGTCGGGACATTCAGGTCTGGTCCTGTTAAACCAGGGTCTCTCGGGGAGGCTTACGAACCAGCTCGATTCGAGGCGCTTGGAGGCACCGTTTTTGGGCCAGAATTCGCTCGTTTCTACTTGATTTCACCGGACTTCCGCAACCTTCCGAAACAAAAAAGTTATAGACCCAGAAGGGCTTTTTCTGTTAAATTGCGCGACTAACGCGTTCCACCCAAACACAACTCCGCAAATCGATTCGGGAACATGTATAACTGCGTTTTAGGTAATAGGCTTAATACCGCACACGCTTTAGCTTTCAGGCAGGAGACCGCCAATTGACCACGGCAATCGAGCACACGCTCGAAACTTATGGCATCGAAAACTGGGGTGCAGGCTACTTTGACGTAAATCGGAAGGGAAATCTCATCGTCCGCCCCGTCGAGGGCGATCCTCGCTCCGCAGATCTCAAAGAGATCATCGACGACCTGGCCAAACGAGGCATCACCGCCCCGGTGCTTTTGCGGTTTCCGCAACTCGTTGCTTCCCAGATCCGCAAACTTCAGCGCGCCTTCAGTCGCTCCATTAGGGAGTTTGAATACCAGGGCACGCACATGTGCGTTTACCCAATGAAGGTTAACCAGCAACGCGCCGTGGTGGAGGAATATCTGCGGGAAGGTTCACGCTACGATTTTGGCCTGGAAGCCGGCTCGAAAGCGGAGCTTTACGCTGCCCTCGCCCTGGAACAAACACCCGACAGCTTGCTCGTGCTGAACGGCTTTAAAGATCAGGAATTCATTGAGTTGGCCTTCGCCGGCTCACGCTGCGGCAAGAAAGTGGTCATCGTGATCGAGAAATTGAATGAACTCGATCATGTGCTGAATGTCGCCGAACACCACGAGGGCCCGCTGCCCATGATCGGCATGCGTGTGAAGTTGTATTCAAAAGGTTCGGGCCGTTGGGAGAAATCCGGCGGTGAAGCGGCAAAGTTTGGCTTAACCACGACTGAGCTGCTCGAGGTTATTCGCCGCCTCGAAGACGCTGGGCGCGTCGACATGCTGAAGCTGCTTCACTTTCACATTGGCTCTCAACTGACCGACATCAAGCGCATCAAAAACGCGATGAAGGAGGCTGCGCGCGTCTACTCCAAGGTCTACCAGATGAACGTACCG
>DATFRK010000148.1:0-2539 GCA_035263325.1 Pyrinomonadaceae bacterium
AGGTAGAGATCTGGGGCGCGCCCGCCGAGATTTCCACCCCTTACGTGTACATCTACTCGCTCGAGACACAGTACAGCTTGCCTTATGAATTGACTGCAACCGTCGGGTACCAGGGCAGCGCCGGTCGCAAACTCGTGCGCCTGGTTAACGAACGGTTCATTTTTCCCAATGACCCGGGGAACTTCTTTGCCTCGGGAGTCTTTTTCCCGACCGGCGATACCAACTCCAGCTACAACGCGCTACTGGCATCGCTCTCTCGGCGGTTCTACCGGGGGATCGCCCTGGATGTGAACTATCGTTGGGCCAAGAGCATCGACATCGTGTCAAACGAAAATCCTACCGCGTCGACTAACCCGACCTTCCCTCTCGATGTACGCCAGGAACGTGGACCATCAGACTATGACGTTCGACATAACTTAATAGTCTCAGGTCTCTGGGACTTGCCGTTCTTCCGTAACCGGCATGATCTGGCGGGTAGAGTATTGGGTGGCTGGGAACTCAGCGGTATCGGTACTTTCCACACTGGTTTCCCCTGGACACCAGTGATTGGTCAGTGTGTGAGCACGCTCGGTCCTTCACTCTGTCCCACTAGACCAGTGGCGTATTTCGGCGGCAACGGCACTAGTACTTCGAACGATGCTTTCATCAACGGCAGTAACTTTCCCGGCGGCGGGGCAAACTTCTTTTCTACGGCCGCGCCGACCAGTACTAGCCTTCCGGGAATTGGGCGCAACTCATTTCGTGGTCCAAGATACCGAAGCATTGATGTAACGATAGCGAAGAGGTTTGGGTTGCCGAACGCGTTTGGCGAAGCGGCAAACTTCGAAGTGAAAGCCAACTTCTTCAACATCTTCAACATGCTCAACCTGCAGCCATTAGGCTTTAATACTGATAGCACGAACATAACTAATCCGAGCTTTGGCAAAGCACTCCTGGGTCTTTCCGGCAGAGTGGTGGAGATTCAAGGTCGGATAAACTTTTAGCAAGTAAACAGTCAGCCTTTGGAGTGCGGGGACTTGTCACCGCTTTGGGATCGCTCTCATGGAAACTAGTATCGATCACAAAGCGGTGACAAGTCCCCGCACTCCAAAGGCCTTATGAGGAAGCGAGTGAGATCAACCAAAACGATCACCACATTCTCTCTTCTCGGTGTTCTGCTGTTACTGATTGCCTCACCTGCCTCGTGGTCGCAACAGGACAATGGCATTGAAAGTCGTATCAATGCCCTGCTCGGCCAGATGACTCTGGCCGAGAAGTTGGGCCAACTACAGCAACTTGATGGTGAGGCCAACGGCAACTTTCGTCCGGAACACCTCGAGCTCGCGCGCAAAGGTTTGCTTGGATCGACTCTGAACGTTCGGGGGGCCCAACGGACCAATCAGTTGCAGCGCGTGGCCGTGGAGCAGTCGCGTCTCAAGATCCCTTTATTGCTGGGCTTCGATGTGATTCACGGTTATCGCACCATCTTTCCAATTTCGCTCGGTGAGGCGGCCACGTGGGATCCAGTTTCAGTAGAACGCGGCGCCAGCGTAGCCGCAGAAGAAGCACGCGCGGCCGGTATTCACTGGACCTTTGCGCCCATGGTCGACATTGCTCGTGACCCACGTTGGGGCCGGATTTCGGAAGGGTCAGGCGAAGATCCCTACCTTGGCTCAGCAATGGCCCGTGCGCGAGTGCACGGGTTCCAGGGCGACGACTATAGCCGCGACAACAAGGTCGTCGCGTGCGCTAAACACTGGGTCGCTTACGGAGCTGCTGAAGCAGGTCGCGACTACAACACCACTGACGTTTCCGAATTTACGCTTCGTTCAATCTACTTTCCGCCATTCAAGGCGGCGGTCGACGCGGGAGTCGGCACGTTCATGAGCTCGTTCAATGCTCTCAACGGTGTTCCAGCATCCGCCAATCCATTCACGTTAACGAGGGTGCTGCGTGAAGAGTGGAAGTTTGACGGCATTGTTGTCAGCGACTACACGGCGGTGGAAGAGTTGATCAAACACGGCATCGCCGCCGACGGAAAAGAGGCGGCAGCCCAGTCTCTCAGCGCCGGAGTAGACATGGAGATGGTGAGCCGCAACTTTAATCAGAACGGCGCGGAGCTGTTGCAGGAAAAGCGTCTGACGCAACACTCGATCGATGAGGCAGTTCGTCGTATTCTCCGGATCAAATTTCGGCTGGGGCTCTTTAGCAACCCGTACACTAACGAATCACTGGAAGGTAAGGTGACCTTGAGCGCGACCAACATTGCGGCCGCGCGAGAGGTTGCGGCCCGCTCGTTTGTTTTACTGAAGAACGACAATGTCCTGCCGCTGAATAAGAATCTCGGCTCAGTCGCTTTGCTTGGCCCGCTGGCCGACGACAAACGAAACATGATTGGTTCGTGGTCAGGTGACGGGCGAGCGGATGATGCTGTTTCGGTGCTGCAGGGCATCAAAACAAAGGTGCCGCAGCTCAAAGTCAACTATGCGAAGGGCTGCGAGGTCAATTGCGATCAGACGAGTGGTTTCGCTGAAGCAGTTAACGCCGCCAGGGCATCAGA
>DATFRK010000149.1:0-2509 GCA_035263325.1 Pyrinomonadaceae bacterium
CGTGACGATATTGATAGTGCAATGGTGCACGTGGCACCGATGTTTCATGGCTGGGTGGACTCGACTGAGAACGCGGTTCTGTTTCATGTTCCGCGAGCTGATAAGCTTCTTCACGCGCCATGATGAGGCGCTGGTAACGATTGAGCACATCAACCGGAGCACCGTCTGCCAACATCTCGCCCTGGTAGAGAAGGATCGCCCGTGAACAGAGGGCGCGCACCAGGGTTGGTTCATGGGAAACAAATAGAATCGTGGTGCCTCGTTGTTGCATCTCCTTGATCCGGCGCACACAACGATGCTGAAAGATAGTGTCGCCTACTGACAGAGCTTCATCGACAATCAGAATGTCAGGATCGGAGTTCACCGCAATAGCGAAGGCCAGCCTGACATACATGCCGCTTGAGTATGTTTTGACTGGTTGATTGATGAAGTCGCCGAGTTCAGCGAAGCGTTCAATTTCCGGCAACCTGGCTGCAGTCTCCGCTTTTGTGAAGCCCATCAGGGACGCGTTCATATAGACGTTTTCCACGCCAGTGAACTCGAGGTTGAAGCCGGCGCCGAGTTCGAGTAGAGCGGCGACGCGGCCTTCGAACGAAACACTACCATGGGTTGGATTGAGCGTGCCGGCAATGATTTGCAAAAGAGTGGACTTGCCGGAACCGTTTGGGCCAATGATTCCGGTCGTGGTGCCGCGTTCAATCTCGAAGCCGAGGCCTTTAAGCGCCCAAAACTCGCGGTGCCAGCGCCATCGTCCGCGCGTTAGCGACTCTTTGAGGCGATCGACGGGCCGGTCATAGATGCGGTACTGCTTGGCAACTCCCTCGACGCGGATGGCAGTGCTCATGGCCGGATTCTAGGGTTGGGAAGGGCAATAAACAAGGACGATCCACAGATTACACAGATTACGCAGAGGTAACGAAAATAGTTTAGTTGAGCTTTTCCGGCTTCGTTTCGCGAGCATATTTGGTTTGGGTATTTCTTATGCATCGCGATGTTAAGAGCGAAATGGCTCAAGCGAACTGTTTCAACTTAGTCTGTGTAATCTGCGTGATCTGTGGATCGTCCCTCCTTAGTCTAAGAACTACCGAACCGCAATCGATATTCAAGTGAGTTAAGGAATCCGTTGACCATGGTTCGCTGGTCAGTCGGATTGGCGTTAAGGAAATTGACCCACATGTTGAAGCCGGCCGTGTCGGGATCGCGACGTAGGTAACCGAAGTACTCGGCCAAAACAAAGGCACGATTGAAGCTGGTGACGTTGTTTACGAAAAGCGGGTTCTCGACAACGTCGTTCAGCACCTGGGCCCGAGTCTTATTGCCGGCGTTTAGATCTGCCAGCTCCTGATCGCGGAAGCCTCCGGTGAAGGTAACGCCAGTGTTCGCGATTAACCGATCTACGTACGCCGTGTTTGTCAGACCATCGAGCAAAGCGCGGAATTCGTTCCGGGTGACAAAGTCTGCCGGAAACGCCGCCCGTAACGTGGTTGACTCGGCCGGTGTAGCACCACTCAGACGCGACAGTTCAGTCATGTACTCGCCATACAAAGTATCGCGGCCATAGGCAGCACGGTAGAACCTGATTGCCGTATAACCTCTGGTCAGCGATTCCTGCGAGCCAAAGAACGATTGCGAGACCGCCACTCGATCGCAGGTTGTATTTCCCGGAGCGCAACCATTCAGCAAGCTGACCCAGGAAGCGAATCCAGCGGCGTCAGGTTCGCGGCCCAGGAAGTCGAGATATTGTTGGCGCACAAAAAATGAGTTGTCGTCGATTGGGTTACTTGCGGGAGCGCCAGTATCGTCGTCAGCTATCGTGAGTTCAGCAAAATGTTTTTCACCCAGGCCAGCGCCGGTGGGATTAGAGAGCGCTATATCAACGATCTCGTCATTCTCATCGAACTTGTCGTTCACGATTGAGATTCTGAACGTCTTGCTGGTCTCTCCGGGCAGGAAACGCAGCGTTCCGAACGCTGCCTGGTAGTCAGACTTTTGACTTGCGTGTCCTGGTTGGCTCCTATCGAAGGTGGCGTAGTTCACCGTAGCGGGCGCTGATACATTGCCCGAACGAATCACAGTGATCTGAAGGCCTCCATCTCCTTCACCGACATCGTAGGCATCGGAACTGAATTGGATCTGGGAAGTGGCAAAAGTCGATATGGCTTTGAGCGAGCCGAACAAGCCGTGCTCCTCTTCGGCAGTGCCGGCGGCGAAATACAAGGTGTTGGGATCACCGCCGCTGCCACCGTTGCCAAAGACGATGGCCCACAACTCGTCGATTACGAGATCGGCGCCACTCTCTTCTTTGAGACTGCCGAGAGGAGCGCCAGTGGCCGGGTTGTAAGCATTGATGCTGGGACCACCCTCGCCAAAATTCCCGATCAAGAGAGCGCCGCCGAGGATGCCAAAACTTCCAGGAGCAATGACGGCTCCCCAGGGCGAGTTAAGGTTGCCGTGATCGATGCCGAAGGTTAAGTCGCGCACGCCAGCGGTGGTGAACCGGCGCACGAAG
>DATFRK010000150.1:0-3889 GCA_035263325.1 Pyrinomonadaceae bacterium
ATTTCATATCTAAGCACCCTCACCAATTCCTCCCGGCAACCGATTATCAACTCGGATAAAGTTGCAATTATGGGCCACTCATTCGGCGGGATGGTCACACTCTTCAACAACAACATTCTGACCAATCACAAGCTGGCCATTGATATCGCGGGAGCATCGGAGTCGTGGGACTTTTTCGATGAGGAAGACGGTACGGATACACCCGATAACTCAAACTCGATCAGAATGCTCAAAGAAGCAGTACGTGGCGCAAACAAGCCCATTTTCTTCTTAGAACCGAAGAACGACGTTAGCATTCGACCCACCGTCATATTTTCCAAGGTGGCCGGCGACCACGCCGAACGCTATCAAGCATCAATTTATGCTCCGGTACCTAACGTAAGTTCGACAGAGGACGCCCACACGAGGTTTGTGACCGATCAAGAGCAGATTCATAAGTGGGGTCCGGCGGCACTCGAATTCATGTCTCGCTTTGGTGTTAAGTGATCTTTTTGTAGTCGAGTTCCCGAGACGTGGACTGCAACCCACGAATTGCAGAACTGCGTCTCGTCCTCACGCAATTAGAGCGAACGGTCGCGACCTTTGGAGTGCGGGGACTTGTCACCGCTTTGTGATCGGATTACTTCCGCAGCTTGCAGTCACAAAAGCGGTGACAAGTCACCGCACTCCAAAGTCACTCCCCGCTCGTGATCATTTGGTCCTCCCAAACATAAGCACAAAAGGAAACGACGTTCGCGTCTTATATTCCCTGAGGCCGTCCTGGGCTGCCTTTGTCATTGAGGCCGACTGGAAATGAGGATCTCGCTGATGCTTAAGGTTGTGTGTAGTGAAGGGGTCGGTGAGGGTGGCGGTTTTGGCCCAAGGACCATCCTCTAGCGGATTCTAGCGACCTGTCGCTGCTGGTCCAGGTTCTCTATCAGACCCGGTCACTCCGAAACAATTACGGGTGAGTCTTGGGCCCGCTTCTCGAGAAAGGCCGAGAGTCGTTCGTTATCTGCATCCGCCATCTGATGTATGCTGACGCCAAGTACCCACTTCCGTTTTCCCTCTTCGCCAACACGTTCGTGACTAACTATCGATACCACAGCCTCAACCGGTCCTTCAGGAAGGTCGACGGTAACAAACAGTAGCCGACCCCTGCGCGAAAGATCTGCCTCGGCGAATCGTGTCCCTACGAGCGTCAGACTCATTCCATAGGCACTAATTGTCTGACAGTGGCCGCGCGAGGGTTGCGAATAAGATGCCTTGCCGGAAGTCACGTTCCCTTCTATGAGCGAGATGGACGCCGGCAGATGGCCCTGATAGCGACGGCCCCGGCGCCTCGTTTTCGTTTTGCCGACTACCCGTTGGGAAGGAGATCTAACTTGTTTTCCGAGAGGATCGAAGCGTTTGAATACCAGGCCACAGGTGTTGCAAAGGAGTTTTTGCATACCCACCATGCGCAACACGATCAGGGCATCATCATAGTCACGTTGAATGCGCGGACTCTTACACCTCGGACACTGCATACCGTTCTCGACCTCACCAGCCCCTTATTCGGAATCTGTACGACTGATACAGATTACCTCAAAACTGAGTTCGCTGGGTTAAGGTCTTTCCTTAGCTCTCAACAACCGAAATCAACACACAAAACGGAGCGCAGCGACTGGATACTTCGGTCACACTTTTGGAAATTTGAGATCTGATGGATCTCAAATCGTTTACCTCATCTTCCGTCGCAGCCGCCCCTGGTTCCCCTAAAAACTAAGTCTAATCCAGATTGTTTGACGCTAGGCAGGATGGTTTTGCGGGTATTTACGAGATGAAGCCGGAGCGGCGGAGTAATTGCGCGAAACGGGGGTCGTTGCGTAAGTCGTCATACTGCGGATCAATCTTGATCTCATAAGCGAAGCGGTTGCGTTCTTGCAGCGCCCTCTCCAACCAAGTGAACGCCAAATCCTTCTTTCCCATCCGCACATAGGCACTCACAAACTCAATCGCGGCCACGTATTCGCCACGCTTAACACCTTCGTTCAACTCCTCGATCCGGTGCTCCGCCAGGGTTCGCACAGCCGAAGCAAAACCTGTCGCCGTATAGTTACGCTCCAACTCGGTCGCCCGCTCAGTTTGTTTTCGGAGAACCAATGCCCGACTCCATTCGGCCACCGCCTCACGCTCCAGGCCTTTCTTCTTATAGGCGTTGCCGAGCCATTCATGCGCCGGCGTGAAATTGGGTTCCAACTCCAGCGTATGGCGGATCTCGTTTATCGCACGATCGTAATCGCGCAGCGAATAGAAAAGAATTCCCAGGTTGAGTTGGTAACGCAGCGATAGCGGGTCGAGCTGTATCGCTCGCTGAAATTCGGTAATCGCCTCCTGGTTGCGTCCGAACAAGTACAAACAGCGCGCATAGTGATGATGTGTTTCGGCACTGTTGGGATTTATCTCGACGCCACGACGAAACGATCGTTCCGCTGCCGCCCAATCCCGGTGGTAGTACAACTGCACTCCAGCCAAAGCATTGAACGATTCCGCTTCAGAGTCGTCAATGGCAATGGCCCTGTTCAGCGCCGCTTCTGACTTGGGCCAGTTCTCGTCTGGTGGCAAAGCGCCAAGTGCCGCGCCGAATCCATAGTAGTGAGCCAATCCGGCGTAGGCGCTGGCATAATTCGGATCGAGATCGATCGCCCGCTGAAAATACTCAGCGCTCTTTGGATAACCGGGAGAACCGGGACGCTGCCAGAAGTACCGTCCATTAATATAGGCCTGATAGGCCTCGTTGTTCTGAGTGCCGTTCTTAGCTAGATGTTGCTTTTCGGCACTCGTCAGACGCAACTTTTCCGATACGTCGCGGGAAACATCGCTTTGCAAACTGACAAGGTCTGTCAGCTTTCGATTGTATTGTTCGCCCCAAACCTCCCGCCCTGTCCGCCCGTCCACCAGCGTCAGGTAGACCGTCACATTTTCACCGTGTTGGACGAGCCGGCCAGTGAGCACGCCTTGGACAGATAAGTCAGACGCAACCTTCTTTGCCTCAACGCTCTTACCGCGGTAGCGGAAAACCGAAAGTCGCGGCATGCGGGCCAAGTCGCTGATCATCGACTCGTACAGATCATCAGCCAGATAATCCAACTCCGGCTTGCCACTCTCGTTTATGAACGGCGTCACTGCAACCGACTCAAACTCAGTCGCGTTCGGCGGGCGATGACTGTAACGGTAGACCGCAATTGCCGAACCAACCAGCACCCCCGCCAAAGCGAACGCGGTCAGTTTCAGATAACCTCTGGCGGTCCATGACTTATCAAGCGCACCGCGCTGGTCCGCGCCAGACATCGTGGTGCTCGCCCCCAAGTCATCGGCGGTTGCCTGCGGGGCGGTCTGTACTAGCCTGGGTCTCGGGAAGCCTCCTTCATCCTTGCTGCTTGCTACTGCTGATTGCCGAACGTCAGCGACGAAGCGATAGCCACGTCGTGGCACTGTTTCGATATAACGGGTTCCGTTCTCTCCTTCTCCCAGCGCCTTCCTTAGGGTCCAAATGTGATGAGTAAGGTTCGCCTCTTCTACAAAACTGTCGGGCCATAAGGTCCGCATCAACTCTTCTTTTTCGACCAGGTGACCACTCTTCTCCACCAACACAACGAGAGTTTCAAAGGCTTTGGGCGGGAGAGGAACAGGTACGCCCTGGTGGAGCAACTGATGCTCAGCCGGAATCAACTGGAAGGCACCAAATTCATAGGCAGGTGTCTGATTGGGAGCAATTGCGGCCATAAACAATTTATCGAGAACTTATAGAGGGTTCGTAGAGGACTTTTCGTCGCACGTCGCTGCAGTCTGGTTCGCGAAACTGGGCATTCGCCATTACTCAGGCGTGGCATTCGGTGGGCCCATTTTAGGGCCATCAGTTGAATGC
>DATFRK010000151.1:0-4539 GCA_035263325.1 Pyrinomonadaceae bacterium
TATGTAACGAAATCGAACCTAAACCATGACTAAATCCAGACGAAAGATGGACGAAAGATAGCTGGCTGCGTCTCTGCGCGGCTATCGAACATCTTGGCGTCTGAAGACATATGAGTAAGCCAGAGTTAGAGGTGAGTCATATTTCCTGCCGCGGGTACGTCTTCGACGATTTCACACTCGACCTTGACCGGGCCTGCTTATGGCGTGCAGGGGAAGAGATCAAGTTACGCCATAAATCCTTCGAGGCGCTCAGGTATCTGGTCGAACATCACGGGCGGTTGGTGAGCAAAGCGGAGATGATCCAGGCGTTATGGCCTGATGCGTTCGTCACCGACGATTCCCTGGTCCAATGTTTGATTGAAGTGCGGCGCGCGTTGGGTGACGAAGAACGGCATTATGTTAGAACCATTTTGCGCCGGGGCTATATCTTTGATGCGCAGGTCAGAGCTTCCGATCTGTCTGCGTCCGCTACACCCGAGATGAGTGATGCCGAAAAGGTCGAAGACCTGAGGGCCGTCATTGGAGAGCAAGGTCAGGGAGAAGGGGACTGGCAACCGAAAAATGGCGGCAGGGAGGAAACCGTGCCGGTCGCACCCGGTAATCTGTGGAGCCGCCGTTGGCCGCGCCCGATAGTATTGTTCACAATCTTCATTCTCGTGCTCCTGGTGGCGTGGCTGGTCACCCCACTGGTCCGGAGATTGAGTTGGATACGCCCGGCAAAGACCGTGGCCGAAGTAGGTTCAATCGCCGTATTGCCATTCAAATCGATTGACTCTGCTGGCGGCGATGAATATCTGGGCGTGGGTATGGCAGACGACTTGATCACCCGGCTTAGCAGTTTGCAGCGAGTTGTGGTGTTGCCCACAAGCGCGGTGCTCAAATATTCCAACGGAGAGACAAGCCCCGTTGCGGCCGGAAAGGCGCTCGGCGTGGAGTCGGTATTGGAGGGCAGTATCCGGAGATCTGCTGATCGAATCCGAGTGACAGTGCAACTGGTTAGTGTCCGCGACGGGTCAACGCTCTGGGCTGAGAAGTTTGATGGAAACTTCACCGATATTTTATCGCTGCAGGATGCAGTCTCCGAACATGTCTCACAATCGCTCGTGCGCCAGTTGACCGGTGATGAGCGAAAGGTCTTGACCAAACGCTACACCAATAATGTCGAAGCCTATCAGCACTACCTTAAAGGCCGTTACTTCCTGAGCAGGCGGACGGAAGCAGGCTATCAGAAAGGGCTTGAGCACTTTCAACAGGCAATTAAACTGGATCAGAGGTATGCCCCGGCCTACGCTGGACTGGCTGACAGTTACAACATAATGGGACTCTATGTCTATGCCTTGTTACGTCCGCATGAAACTTTCCCGAAGGCCAGGGAGGCTGCCAGGGAGGCTCTGGAGATAGACGGCGAGCTTGGCGAAGCGCACGCCTCATTGGGGTACACCAAATTGAATTATGATTGGGACTGGCCTGGGGCGGAACGCGAATTGAAGCGTGCCATCGAGCTGAAACCGGACGACAGCCCCTCGCACCACTATTTTTCGCATTACTGGATGGCCATGGGCCGGGTTGAACATTCGCTCGCCGCAAGTTTGCGCGCACTCGAACTCAATTCGTTCGACCTGACGCTCAATGCACATCTCGGCTGGCACTATCTCTATGCGCGCCAGTATGACCAGGCCTCCGAACAACTCCTGAAGGCCATCGAACTGGACCCAAACTTTGTCACGTCACACCTCTATCTCGGCTACGTGTATGAGCAGAAAGGAAAGAATGAGGCCGCCATCGAAGAGTTCAGCAGGGCAATGAAACTCTCCGAGGAGGGCCGGCGTCCAGTCATTGAAGCAGCGCTCGGACATGCCTACGCCCGGGCGGGAAAGAGGACTGAAGCGCAGCGGGTGCTCGCTGGATTGAAGGAGACTGCCCAACGCCGGTTCATCTCACCCTATGGAATTGCAGTACTCTACCTCAGCCTCGGCGACAAGGAACAAGCCTTCGTCTGGTTGAACCGGGCTTATGATGAGCGTGATAATTGGCTCAATTATCTCAAAGTGGAGCCGAGGCTCGACCCGCTACGCACAGACCCGAGGTTTAATGAGCTTCTACGGCGCGTCGGCCTCGAGCCTTAACGAAAATATTTAGGTTTCGTTTGTCTCTATTCACTTCTAAGTGCGGTCATAGTATCCATATTCGCTGCTCGCCGCGTTGGAAGGTAACAAGCAAGTATTGCCGGTTTCAGCTTCCTGAGCATGTCGGTATCCTTTCACTCGGAAGTTTTCAGGATCAGCTCTACCGCTCCAGTAAAGCGTCTCCAGCTCTCGGTCTCGGCCGATAACTGCTTCCGCCCGGCTGCCGTCAGTTTGTAGTATTTCGCTTTCCGGTTGTTCTCCGAGGCTCCCCATTCGGAAGAGATCCACCCTTGAGCCTCCAGCCGGTGGAGCGACGGATATAAAGATCCCTGGCCTATCCGCAGCGCCTCCCGCGAGACCTGCTGGATCCGCTGAGCAATGTCCCACCCATGTCGCGGACCAGCTTGCAGCGTTTTGAGCACTAAGAGGTCGAGCGTTCCTTGCAGCAAATCAATCTGTGGTTTATTCATATTCTTCCCTCTCGATAAACGACAAGGCGAGTGTAGTTAATGCCGTGTCGAATGTCAACAAAAGAGAGAAAATAAGGGACACTAACCACGCACTACACAGCCTGGCGTGGCGGCGACCTCCTCCAGGATCTGCACCACAGAAGAATTGCGGGCATCCATAGCAATCAGTTTACCCAGCTCCTGCGCTTTCTCACGATAGCGGGGTGTTTCCAGAATCTCCAGGACCCCGTTCCGAATTGACTTCGGGCTGGACTTGGGACTCAACCGCAGACCAGCCCCGCGCGCAACAACTCGCGCCGCGTTGTCGTTCTGGTCCCGCCCCATGGGTAGGCAGAGGAGCGGCACACCCGCTGCCAGAGAACGGATAACGGTACCGTGGCCGGCGTGCGTTACGACCACCGCGGCCTCCGGCAGAAGTTGATTGTGTGGAGCCGATCGACAGACAAATACGTTGGGCGCTGCAGGCAAATCCGTCATGTCGAGTGCAGGACCCACCGTCACGACGGCACGAGTATTCAGCGAACTCAGCGCTTCAATAATCCGACAGAGCAGCTGCCTCTGGTTCTGAAAAGTGGTGCTGAATCCAACGACCACCAGCGGACGTTGATCGACGGCAGACCAAGGCGAATTCCACGGTTCAACCCATGGCGGGTCGTCCAGCTCCGGACCTGTGTACACGACATTTTCCGGTAAGGACGTAGCGGGAAAATCAAATGCAGCGCTGGTCAAAACCAGATGACGAGTGAGGCGCGTGGTTTGTTCAAAAGGATGGGTGATGGGAGGCAAACCCAGGGCGCGTCGGGTAGCATTGAACGCAGCCGTTCCTCGCCCAAAGATGAACAGGCTGAAGTTTCGGATCAGGACGTCCCGCAGGCACCCTGGCAGACCTTTGGCTGGCTGCAAACCAGGTCCGAAGGGGGGGACTCCCGGGAGTGGGTAAAAATAAATATTTGCCGAAAGGCCGGCACAAGGCACTCCTGCGCTTTCCGCGGCGGCCATCACACCCAGCAACATCTCACTTGTCACCACGGCGTTGGCGGGAAAGCGTTTCAACTCCTCCAGGAGGTCGCGAGCATATGCCAGTGCGGGCCCGACGAAAAGCCGATCCCGCAACCGCCCGGGCAATACCAGCGGAGAGGTCACTTCCCAGTCCTTAATCGGATCACTCTCTGTCGACTTATCAGAGCGGCGTGGGGCCCGTATCCAGGAGGAGAATGAAGCACCTGTGGATTCGACTTCCGTTTTGTTACATGGATCGCTTAGCACCCGGACTGAATGTCCACGCGCCACGAGCCGGCGAACGATGGCAAGCATCGGAGGCGTATTTCCGCCGCCCTCCCAATGAGCGAAGAGAAAACGCCTTTTGGTTGGTGCAGCAAGCATAACGAATTCTGATTTTAAGGCTGACAATGTCTACCTTCCCAGGTCTCCTCGGAAAAACATTATCCAATTTCATCAGACAGGAAAATGTAAGACAGGAAAATAGGAACCAGAACGTTGGAATTAGAACAATCGATAGTCTTCATTTCCCTGTCTTACAATTTCTTGTTTGATGAAATCAGCCCCCGGCCCGTGCTAGCACGAGAACGCGGCCCGGCGAGCACCACGGACGCAGGACGCGCACGGCAGAAAACCCGGCTTCTGCCAGCCAATTCGCGTATTGCTTCCCATGATAGGCGCCAGACGTAGACGAGAGGCGGAAAAAGAGCGCCATAAGGTCGCCGTGATCGGCCCGTCGGTCGGTGCGTGGCGCTTCCAGTTCCCAAATCGCCACTGTCCCGCCCGGACGCAGCACAGCTCGGACGCGGCCGAGCAGGGCAGTCACCTGGGTCGGGCGGAAATGATGAAGGATGTTTGCGAGCAACGCCGCGTCCGACTCCTCAAGAGGATCGTTCTGCAGATCGCCTTCACGGTGGTTCACCAGGTCGCTATATCCCACCTCA
>DATFRK010000152.1:0-4633 GCA_035263325.1 Pyrinomonadaceae bacterium
CATGGATCGCACGGAGGCTTTCATCCTTGCCGGCGGTGCCTCAAGTCGAATGGGAACTGACAAATCCCAACTGCTGATTGAGGGCGAAACCTTCGTCGAGCGAATAGCCACTACTCTCTTTAAGGTTGTCGGGAAAGTGACCATCGTAGGGCGGGAATCAAAGGACCCACGATGTGCCAGCGTGCCCGACCTTTTTCCCAAATGGGGCGCCCTGGGTGGACTCCATGCGGCCCTCGCCTCGTGTCAAAGTGAGTGGGCGTTGGTAGTTGCCTGTGACCTTCCCTTTATCAGCCCTGAACTATTGGAGCGAATCGCCTCCGTCCGAGAAGGCTATGAGGCCGTCGTCCCCGTGCAGGCGGACGGCCGGCCGCAACCCCTGGTGGGAGTCTATCGCGCGATTCCCAGTCGTGATAAAGCGGCCGAATTGATCCAGGCCAACAAGCGCCGGCCGTTGGATTTGCTGGAATCGCTGCAAACCCGCTGGCTGCCTTTTTCTGAAATCAAGGATCTCGATCACGCTGGGGAGTTTTTTGTTAACATCAATACTCGGGAAGACTATTATGAGGCGACTCAGAAAGGATCGTGACCCAAACTAAGTGCGGTTAGTTTCAGGTTCTTCACAATTGCTGACTCTCCGCCGTTCAAGCTAATGCCTCCCCGACGAAGATTCGGCAAAAGACTGGTTCGCGCCTTCCTGCCAATTGTGCTGGTACTATTGCTGGCGCTCGGAGGCTCGCTCGGCGTGATTGTCTACAGCGTTACTAGACCGCCACGGCGTGCTTACCTGGTAACGCCGCAGTCGTTTCAACAGTTCAGCGGTTCCGCCCTCAAGCTTACTGAAGAATTCTGGTCCAACTCCGATGGCACTCGGGCTCGTGGCTGGTTACTCAAGGGTGGAGCAGGAGCACCAGCTGTAGTACTGCTGCACCGCTACGGTGCAGATCGTTCATGGCTGCTAAACCTGGCCGTCAAGATCCATGAGACCTCGGGCTTCACCATACTTTGCCCGGACCTGCGCGGACATGGTCTGGATCCGGCAGTGAAATGGACCTCATTCGGCAACCGCGAAGGTCAGGATCTGATCGATGCCCTGGACTTCCTACATACCCTCAAAGCAGACAAGCAGGTCAAACTGGTTGGCGATCGATTCGGTGTTTATGGAATCGAGCTTGGAGCGTACGCGGCAATAAATGGGGCCCAACGCAATAATCAGATCAAAACCCTGGTATTGGATTCAATACCGCGATCTCCTGATGATCTACTGCATGCAGCGGTGGTGTCTGATGTAGGTGTGGACATCAAGGCCCTGCAGTCGCTGTCACGCGAGGCTACTAAATTGTATTTGATGGGCGCCTACGAGAATGCCGGCGCTTGCGAATTGGCAGCTTCACTCCAAGATCAACATACGCTCCTGCTCTCAGGAGCAGATGCTGGTGAATTGAAAGACACAACCGCGAAACTGGCCCAATGTTTCCCTAATAAGAGCAACGTGGAATCACGCCTCGATCTACCCTTGAGTGGACTTAACTTGCCTTCCGCTACTGGAGAGCAAGGAGAAGCCTACGATCGAATTGTCATAGAATTCTTCGATCGATACCTACGCTGAGTTTGGCTTTTCAAAGACGAAAATCACACTCCCGAAACCGTGTCGAGAATCCGATACCATCGGCTTCAGCCGGATGGTACTTCAATTTCTGCCTAGTCAGTGCGTGCCCGAATGAGCGGAGATACCACCGACTTTAGTCGGGTGGAGTTTCAACTTCTGCCATTTTTCTTCTCCGAACGAGGCCGAAATTGAAGCTCCAACCGACTGAAGTCGGTGGTATCTGCAAGAGAGAATTCGGAACCCTTGACTAGGTTGAAACTGAAATACCACCCGGCTGAAGCCGGTGGTATCTGATTTTTGACTCGCCCGAAAATGAATGGGATTCTTTGCGTTTCGTGCAATCGACCATCCACTCTTTAGGCCTTACACCAATGAGAGCCACCTGACCGTTTGTGCCGATTACTTCCACGATGGCTCCAGACCATGGGGTCGGGCCTTCATGGTCTCCCTTTCCGCCAACTGCTCCCTGGAACAGCGCGAGGTCCTCAGCTGGCACGAAAGCGAGAACCGGTCCACGCTGCTGCGCGATTTTTATGAGTTGCGCCGCTTCATCTACCTCAACAACTTCACCATCTGGCCCATAGATCACTCTGCCACTCGCATAAAACTCAGCCGTGCGATCATTGCCGCGGCGAGCTAAAACCAGGGCATCAGAGTAGCCACGCGCATCGGCGACTCGCAGCAAATCTCGCAATGAATCGCGCTGCGCCACTGCCGGCGCCGCACAGTTGAGCACGACGACCAAACTCGCAATAACTCCCGCACCACCGAGTACGACCGCAGACTTGGGCCACCGGCCCACGAGCACAGCGAGACCGGCGATCACTAAGGGCAGGGCCACCAGGACACTGCACCCAGCTGTTATCAGCGTCGACCTTGTAGCGTAAACAATCGCCACCACGGACAACGCGAGGAAAACTACGCCGGTTACTCGCCAGGCCCAGCGAGGGCCGCCGGGAACACTCCAACGTGTGACGCGCTCACCTATTAACAACGCGGTTGCAGGCAAAATAGGAACGATGTATCCCGGCAGCTTCGACCCGGAAAATGAAAAGAAAAGGATCGGCATTAGAAACCACGCCAACGAGAAGATTCGCAGCTTGCTTAATGAGCCAGCGCCACGCCATTGCCATGATCGCAGGCGCAAAAGTGCATCCACGAGAAACGCGCACCAGGGCAACGTCAGCGGCACAACAATTAAAAGGTAGAAATAAAACGGCTGCGGATGATGAAACTTGTTCGAGATGTAGCGCGCAAAGTGATGTTGAACAAAAAACTCATCAATGAACTGCCAGCCATGGCGGGAAATGACTGGACCATACCACGTCGCCGCAACTGCCAAAGCCAGTGGCGTCCCCCAGATCAGACTGAACCAGACCTGTCGGGCCGGCCACTCCCGGCGGAGAAGATAGTAGAAGGACGTTACGCCGAAAGGAATTACGATACCCACGAGGCCCTTAGCCAACAACGAGAAGCCAACCGCCAGATAAAAACCGGCGAGCAACAGAGTGCGGGTGCGTACTGTAGTGGCAAGTTCCTGCAGGAGAAAAAATGCCAGGGACCACGTCGTCGTCATCGTGATCACGATGTCAAAACTTGCGCCCCGGGAGAAGGCGATCGTACCCAGACTGGTGGCCAAAACTAAGGCGCTCGAAAACCCAAGGCCCGCGAGGTTCCCTTCGTCAGTGTGACGTTCGACTTGTTGGCCCACGCACCAGACAGCGACAATCGTCAGTAGTCCGGAAATTGCCGGACCAAGACGCGCAGCCGCCTCGCTGACACCGAAGATCTTGTAACTCGCGATCATCAGCCAATAGAGCAACGAAGGTTTCTCAAACCATGTGTGACCGCCCAACGTCGGTGTAACCAGATCGTGGCGAAGCAACATCTCGCGTGCCACTTGCGCATACCGTGGCTCGTCAGGACCAACTAAAGGCAAGTGGCCCAATCCGTAGAGATAAAAGGCGACGATGGCCAGAAAAATTAGCAGGTTGACTGGCTTGGCAAGCGTTGAAGGTTGCAAGTATATTCGGCTCCGAAAATAGTCAGTCGTCAGTTGTCAGTAGCTAGTTGTCGGTGGTTAATTGTCAGTTGTATGCACTCGGGACGCGCGGGTGTCTACCATACATGTCTGAAAATCAAAGTACAAAAGTACAAGGGCAAGACGACTGACTACTGACGACTGACTACTAACTATTTGTTTAAACACGATAACAGATGTCACTACGTACCGCAGTAATTGGGGTTGGCAGTCTGGGGCGCCAGCATGCCCGCATTCACGCGACGCTGGCGGAAGAAGGTCTGGCGCAGTTTGTCGCCGTTTGTGACGCCGAAGAAAGAACTGCCCGTGAAATCGCCGTCGAACGAAAAACTGAACCGCTGCATGACTGGCGGGAACTGATTGGTCGCGTCGATGCCGTCAGCTTAGCCGTGCCCACGGAATCGCATTGTGAAATCGCCTGTGGTCTTCTGGAAAACGGCATTCACGTACTGGTGGAAAAGCCGATCTCACGGACACTCGATGAGGCAGACCAGATGATTAGCGCCGCCGAACGCGGCCAGGCGATGTTGCAGGTGGGCCATCTCGAACGCTTTAATCCGGCAATGGTCGCGCTTCGTCCGCACGTGCGTAACCCGGTGTATTTTGAGATCCATCGGGTAGGAGAATTCACTGCGCGCTCCCTCGATATTGATGTCGTCCTGGATTTAATGATTCACGACCTCGACATCGTCCAATGGTTGGTCGGTGAAGATGTGGACGTCACTGAGATCCACGCGGTCGGCATCCCCATACTGACGAATAAGGTTGACGCTGCCAACGCCAGGCTCGAATTTTCGTCCGGCGCCGTCGCAAACATCACCGCGTCGCGTGTCGGTACCGAAAAGATTCGCAAGATGCGTTTCTTTCAACCACACGACTATGTTGCAGTTGACTACACCACTAAGCGGGCCTCGGTCAGCAGCCTGGCACCGCCAACAGCAACCGGCTCCTGGCCGGGAGTCCACATTAAGCATCTGGACGTAGTC
>DATFRK010000153.1:0-2846 GCA_035263325.1 Pyrinomonadaceae bacterium
GAACTGGCGCGCACTGCCCAACCTGACTGGGCCCAAAAGTCGTTCCGCGAAAGAGCGCGCATAATATTACGAGCCCGCAAAATAGTCCTTGCCGAACTGGAGGACATTGCTAAGCTGATTTCACGCGAAACCGGCAAGCCAGTGGCTGAGGCGATCTCAATGGAGGTCGTGCCCACGCTCGATCTGATGTACTACTTCGCGCGCGAAACGGCCAATCTGCTCCAGCCGCAAAAGATCGATATTGGCCAGTACGGATTGATGGGCCGCTCCTCAACGATTGTCTACCATCCCTTTGGGGTCGTCGGGATCATTTCGCCCTGGAACTTTCCCTGGGCCACTCCACTCGATGAAGTAGTTATGGCTCTGATGGCCGGCAATAGTGTCGTCGTCAAACCGAGTGAGTTGACGCCTTTGACAGCCTTGAAGATTGCTGACGTCTTCCAGCGCGCCGCGTTGCCCGAAGGCGTGTTGCAAGTCATTACCGGTGATGGTGTAACCGGTGCGCTGCTGGTCGACTCAGGAGTTGACAAGATCATGTTCACCGGCAGCGTACGCACCGGAAAGTTGATTGCTGAGATGGCGGCCACGCACCTGACTCCACTAGTGCTCGAGTTAGGTGGCAAGGATCCGATGATTGTTCTTGAGGACGCCAACCTGCCAAATGCCGCGCGAGCAGCAATCTGGGGTGCCTTCTGCAACTCCGGTCAATCGTGTGCTTCCATTGAACGTTGCTACGTGCAGGAATCGGTGGCCCCAAAGTTCATTGAACTGGTTGTCAGTGAAACGCGAAAGTTAACCCAGGGACGGGGCACTGACGCAGGCGTTGATGTGGGCGCAATGACCAATGAACGCCAACTGCAAATCGTGGAAGAGCACATTTCCCAGGGCGTCAAACAAGGCGCGCAGGTGGCGCTCGGCGGACATCGTTTGCAGCGCAACGATGGTTGGTTCCATGAGCCGACAGTGATCACCGGTGCGGATCACACGATGCAATTAATGACCGAAGAGACCTTTGGACCAGTGCTGCCCATCATGACCTTCGCCTCAGATGATGAGGCCATTCGACTGGCTAACGATAGCATCTATGGCTTGACCGCCTGCATCTTCACCAGCAACATCGCGCGCGGCAAACGAATGGCGGAACAGATCGAAGCTGGCACCGTGATGGTGAATGAGGTTGTCTACACCCACGCACTCGCGCAAACACCATGGGGCGGCGTGAAGCAGAGCGGCTACGGACGAACGCATGGACGGCTGGGTTTGCTCGAAGTAGTCACACCGCAACACATTCACGTCAATCGCACGCCTTTTCTTCCTGACGTGTGGTGGTTCAAATATTCGGCCCGCGGTGCTCTCCTCTTCCGCGGGCTCGCGAAAAGATTCACCACCGGCTCAGTCTTGAAGGCCTCTCCTCTACTGCCGCAAATGATTCGCAGATTATTTGAGAAGAGAGATTGAACCTATTGTTATCATCAAGTCTCTCTGCGCCACCTCAGCGTATTCTGCGCCTCGGCGGTAAACGCCTCTTAACCTCCACTTTCCCGGCAATCAATGCGAGTTACCGACGCAGTCTCAGTGAATTCATGGTTGAGTTGATTGGTAACAGGCGTTTACCGCCGAGACGCAGAGTACGCTGAGGTTGGCGCAGAGTTGAACCTTAGGCTAAGTTTTTCCGCAGCTTTTTACTTTCCCGCACTTCTATCTTAGGATGTCGCACTTCCCGGCGACCTGGCCGCCGGCAGTTTTATATGTCTTTGTGGCAAAACTACATGCACCGGCGCGAACGCTGGTATCACCAACGCGACAACAACCGCCTGGTGCGCCCGTTCGAATGGGGCCTCTCGTACATCACCGATCACGTCAACGGCGACGATCCGCGTGACGTCCTCCAGCGACACGCTGCCGGCATCATGAACGGCAGCGACGATTTCTATGCTCTGCCCGAGATTTCCGACTACGCACTAGTTGGCGATCAACTCACCTGGACGAGTGCGATCGATACTCCCTCCGCAGTAAACAATCTTGCTCGGGGCCGGTTCTTCCCGGCCAAGCCGAAGAACGGAAACCGACCGCGCAAGGCCGTAGTCGTCCTGCCGCAATGGAACGCGCAGCCAGATAGTCACGTTGAGGCCTGCCGGATCTTCAACTTTATTGGCATGTCGGCGCTGCGCTTGACGCTTCCCTATCACCAGGAACGCAGGCCGCCGGAACTCGAACGCGCGGATCATCTGGTAAGCACAAACATCGGTCGCACGATCCAGTCAATGCGCCAGGCGGTGCTCGATACACGCGCAGCGGTGAGGTGGCTGAAAAACGAAGGCTATGAACGAGTTGGAATTCTGGGCACCAGCGTCGGATCCTGTATCGCTTTCCTGGCCTTTGCCCACGAACCCGATCTAAACGCAGGCGCTTTCAATCATGTTTCCGGTTATGTAGCTGACGTGGTCTGGCAAGGATTGTCGACGCAACATGTGCGCGCCGGTTTTGCCGATCATTTGGCGCTCGAGGAGTTGCGCCAATTCTGGTCGCCGATCAGTCCACTGCCCTTCATGCCGCGGGTGGCACAAATGGGCCACCGGCCAATGCGCTTCATCATCGCCCGCTACGACCTGACTTTTCCGATTGAGCTTTCCCTTGAAGCAATCGCCCAGGCGCGTCGTAACAATCTGCCGCTGGATATCGTCTGGCTTCCGTGTGGTCATTACACCACCGGCGAAATGCCCTGGAAGGCAATCGACGCCTGGAAGATTGCGACGTTCTTCAGGAAGCAGTTCAGTAAATGAGAACCCGGCGAGGTAGCGACGGGTTCTCTATTTTGCCAGCGGAAATATCGGCTCGATATCCAC
>DATFRK010000154.1:0-16291 GCA_035263325.1 Pyrinomonadaceae bacterium
CCGTACTTGTAAAACAACCTGGTCGATTTGAGCACGATGTCGGGTCCGAGCAGTTGTTCCAGGCAATCCAACAGGCGTGGATGAGTACTCAGGTCCCAGGCCCAGCGAAAGAAGAGGTGAACAGCATCGAGGCGCGTAACATTGCCGCCAATCGCCTGACAGGTCTTTTCAACCTCGGCGCGGTAGTATGCGACTTCAGCCTCGGACAGGATCGGGAGGGAATGGATAAACCCCAATCGCTCATAATCGGCAAAATGCTTTTGCGTAAGGATTGGACCATCGGCTTTGGCCATGCTTTTTGCCGCCCTGTGGTTAAGGTTTTTTGCGAGGGAACTCAAGTTTAGAAAATGGGCAAGTGATCGTCAACGAACACCTACCAGCATTGCCCATTGCCGATTTTCGATGGGCGCCTTTCGCTGGAGACCGATCGGCAATCAAAAATCGGCAATCGGCAATCTCCGGGAGTGTGCTATCCTCTGGCACACCAAACTTACCTCGTCCAGGCTCGGATTCCTGACAAAATCCTATTCGCACTTGTCATATGAGCAGCCCGAAAAAAGAGACAGCCAGCGGAATGATCGATATGAGATTCCCCCATCAGGTGTGCATCAATCTAGATAGAAGACCCGACCGCTGGCGACAGATGCAACACAAATTCGCTGAGCAAGGAATTAACTCGGTGCAGCGGTTTCCCGCGGTGGATGGCAGCAATGTCACCCGGCCCCCGACTTGGGCACATACACCCGGCGCTTACGGATGCTTGTTGAGCCACGTTCAGGTCGTTCGTGAGGCCCAGGCACTTGGCGTCTCCAGCGTGCTTGTCTTCGAGGACGACGTTGTATTTGCTGATCAGCTCGAGCAGAAGTTTAGCCTCTGTATCGATCAGGTACCCTCCAATTGGGACATCTTGTACCTCGGCGCTATCCATAAAGAAGAGCCAATCAAGGTCACTGACAGTATTGCCCGCATCACAAATGCGTATTCGACTTACGCTTATGTTCTGAGGGACACGGTGTTCGAGTCGTTCATTGCACTGAATACCAAAACCGGCGCTGAGCTAGACAACAACAGTTTCATTTTGCAGCAGCAATTCAATTGCTACTGCTTTCTGCCACACCTGGCCTGGGTAGAAACTGACTATTCCGACGCGCAGGAACGTCTGGTGAACCACTGGTACCTGCGTGAATCGCTGGTGCCCTTTGGCTCTGAGGTCGATCGGATGTTGGGCCAAACCACCATCCTGTTTGCGCACCATGGTGCGGCTGGGCCATTGGCCAGGGAGAACCTGATCTTTCTGGTGGAGTATTACAACAGATTCTTTTATTCGCCCTACATTTCGATCGTGATCGTCGAGCAAGGTCCGGAGCAAACTATCAATTCTCACCTGCTGCCACGAAACTGCAAACATGTTTTTCAGCAGCAGAACGACAAGTTTGATCGGGAACGGTGTTTTCAGATCGGGTTCGCTCATGCTGATCCAGACAGCAAATTCTTCATCATTTCCGAGAGCGATCTCTTCCTGGAGACCCTTGATATCAGAGCCAATCTGCGCATGTGTGAGCGTTACGACCGGGTGACAGGTTTTGCCAAATCATTTGATCTCACCAGTGACGATTCAGCCCGGATTCGGAACACTAAGTCTGCTCGCGGCGTCAATCTGATGAAAGACTATGCACCCCACTCCGAGGGCGCGAGTAACTGCCGGTTTTTGCGACGAGAGGTGATTGAAGCTGCGATAGACCATCAGCAAAATGGAAATGGAGTGTCTCTCCTCTCCGGGTCACAAAACGGCTGGCGAATTTTTCAGTCTCCTAATCACGCCCTCCGACTGCGGTAGCCGGTGACGAGAATCTTGCTCCAAAGGAGCAAGATGTTTATAGCCTGACGTCTTGTAGATCTGATTCGCTCCGGGAGAAGCGAAATGATTCCTAAGATTGTGCTCCTACGGAGCACGTATCTTGTACTTCGACGGCTATAAACATACTGCTCCTCCGAAGCAAAAACTCCAGTCAATCAGGCGGCACTCGTGGGCTGTTCAGGTTTCATCGCAACCAGGCCGTGGGTAAACAATCCCAGAAATTTCAGCTCAACAATCGGTTCTAGCGTTGCCAGTCTGTCGCCACTAAATCCTTGTGCCGCATCCACTCAAACACCCGAGCGTAATACTCATTATCTTCAAAACTGCTGACATCAACGCGCGGCCAGCCCCAGGCCTTCTTGTTGAATTTTTGATCGACGCTGTAGTGGGCAATGTAGTGTTCGTCGCTAAGATCATTGAAGCCCGGCACATAACACAGATCCTTGGCCCGCATCCAAACCGCGTTGTTCTCGCAGGCGCCTTGCAACGAATACATGCCGGCCCACCACTGCAAATTGCCATCGGACTGCATATCCACAATCCTCTTATGTAACTCGATCCAATCAGGCAGCAGCTTCTTAAAAGTTTTTGCCTTGCCGATAATCGGAACAAAGCCGCCGTTGTAGTAGCCGCCGTCGTTTTTGAAGAACGGCGCAATGACATAGCGATAATCGCTCAAGCTAAAGAGGTGCCACTGTTCGTAGATGTCCGTAACGATTACTTCGTCGTCCTGGACCAACAACTCCGGATGTGGCTTCAGGTGAAACATGTCGCAATCCAGCACTTCAATTAGTTGTTCATCGTCAAATCGGTGGATGGCTTGACTCAAGCCGATCTGGATGTTGATCGGCAGATAGGCGGGGTTTGCCAGGTCACTGCGTACATCGAAATAAGCTTCCACCATGGCGTGCGGCATGCCATCAACCCAATCACAACTCTCTCTTTTTGGCTCGTAAAACGTGTTGCGCTTGATGATTACCGCCAGCGCTTTGGCCCGGGCCGCCGCTGGTCCGTAAGTTTTCAGATGATTGAACCAGAACAACTCCAGCTGCGGTCTGAAGTACTCGTTGTTAACGGCAATGGGAACGCTAATCATTTGCGCCATCACAGTAGGTCAAAACAGAAACGATTGTTTCGCGAGAAATCTTCGATAGTTATCCAGCGCCTCAAAGTACTCATCAGCCTCGTGATCCTGATAGCCCTTGCTTACCAGCTTCCCTCTCATCTCCTCCTTCCAGTCTGTGAGAGCCGTTTCGGACTTGCATCGCAGGTAGCCCTTAACCAATGGATCCCAATCAGGCAGTCGCGCGACGAACGTTGGATGGAATAGCCGCTTCAAGTTTGGATCGGCTGAGATCTGGCGCTGAGTTTTCTTGTAGGCTTTCCGAGCAGCCTTCTTTGCCAGCGCCACGCCCTGCTGGAAGACTTCATCATCAGGGCGATAAATAGCGCGTAGGTGTCCAACGCTGCCGAGCATGCCGCCTTCTCGGCCCCAGATATACGCGGTGTCGAGCCTCATGCATGGCAGCGCATCACGCGCGTTGAAGTCCTGCTCATGCGAGCCTGGTATCACGAGCGAGTCATGATCCATGAAGATGATTCGTACTTGCCACTGACCATCCTGCCAATAACTCTTTAAACCCACGTTTCTAGCAACAAATGATTCACCGCGGGAGTAACCTCTGACGCCGACGAGCGTTCCCCAGAACTTTCCGATTTGCTGAAGTATCAATTGAAAGACAGCGTCGGCACGGGCCCTATTTTCAACGAGAGCAAAGGCAGCTGCCAGGTACTCTTCAAAGCTGCGATATCTGGCCGAAGGAGGCTGATAAACCCCGAGCACTTCATCGAGCAGCGAGTCAGCAAAAGCAGTCGCCTCGTTATTTGAATACCTCGCACCTAGTCCCTGTTCAAAGTAGCGCGAGGCCCCTCCGGGCAAAAGGTAGGTGGACAACTTATCTAAGCGAAAAGAGCTGGTGCCGTTGAGGATTGCCTGGGTCGGCGAAACGAGCCCTAAGAATTGTACGGTCAAGCCGAGGTCACCTGGGAGATCGGGAAGCTTCGCATAGCCTTCGTCCGTAAACGCTCTCACACAATCAGCCATGGCCTGTCGCATTTGCGGAAAGCCTTCGCCGAAGGCTTCGGGTTCAGTGAAGTACGTAAGTACCTGCACTGCCTCATTACCATTAGGAATGGAGTAAATCGTCGACCGGGAGGCGTAGCTGGGCACAGGCGCTTCTTTGTTGTGGACCAGGCGATAGATCAAACTGAGTCTGCTGGCAGATTGAGCTTCATGCTGCAGTAGCCACTGGAAATTCCCACCATCGAGGCGATGAGAGGGTGGTACCCCGGCGCCATCACGAATGCAGACAACGTTGAGACTTTGAGGACTTCTCAGGCCCGCTCTTTTGATCTCAAATTCAATATCGCTTCCCGGCGGCTTGATCACCAGGACGACCGTTGTTAGCGGATATTCAACCAGGGAGTTAATTTCGGCGCTGGTTGATTCTGCCACCCAGTAGATGCGGGACCTGTCACAGAGGTGGTGGATGATCGACGCCTCAAAATCAGGTAATTGACTGAGTCGATGTTTCGCTTCACCCTCAACGAACAATGGTTCAGTCGCATCAACATCCTTCCTGCCTTCCGATACTTGTAGCTGACTGAGGATTTGGTTGACTACGTCAGCAACGGAAAAAAGATAACGCGCGAGCGTGAGCTTGCAGTCATACCGCGACGCGGTAAGGAAATCGCGTAAGGCGCGTTCAGTGGTATTCCAGCCATCGACCTGCATGTGAAACCGATTCAGTCTTTGGAGTCGCCGGCGAAATTGCGGAATAAACTCCTTCAGGGCAGTGGTCGAGTAACCTTCCTTAAGCACCGATCTTGAAACACGGGAGTTAAGTCCGGGAGCTCGCTTTAGTTGCAAACGAACGAGAAGCGAGTCGAAGGCACTCCAATCTTCAGGATCGATCTTTAGAATCTGATTTTCGACCAGCAACACCGCCACCTGGCGGACATTCCAAGCAATTGGACTTCTGGCAAGGTCGAGAAGTTTGTCAGCAAGTTGCTCGTTGTAAGTGTTGTGCTCAAGAAACTCAGCGAACACTTCCCGCGCTTCAGGAACGTCAGCGCAGACGGTGTTAAGAATCTTTAGTAAGCGATCTCGCAGCGGCAAGCGCGAGACTCTTTCCGGAGTTTTCTGAGTTCTGGAGGATAACGCTGTGCGAGGTAGACCCATCTGTCTTGGTTCAGTGGGGCGCGACGGACGGAACAGTCGGTTGGTAGATAAGAGGGTGCAGTGCGGCAAGATTCTCTCTTGCCGCACTGCTTACCGAATACTTCACCAGTTTTTAATTACTTGCCTTTACCTTTGCCCTTCTTCTTTTTCTTGCCACTTGGTACTGCGCCAAGCGCAATAGCCAGGGCTCGTAGTAACTCCATCGCACAATACTTGGAGAGATTGATCTGAATAATCTCACCATCATAGTACGGCGGACGACCTGGTGGTTTGCCTGGCGGTTTGCCTGGCGGCTTGCCCGGCGGCCTGCCTGGAGGCCTTCCTGGTGCGGGTGGTCTACCCGGTGCCGGTGGTCTACCTGGTGCTGGTGGCTTGCCCGGCGCGGGTGGTCTACCCGGTGCTGGTGGTCTACCTGGTGCTGGTGGCTTACCCGGTGCCGGTGGTCTACTCGGCGCAGGCGGCCTACTCGGCGCGGGTGGCTTACCCGGCGCGGGTGGTCTACTCGGTGCCGGTGGCCTACTTGGTGCAGGCGGCTTACCCGGCGCGGGTGGTCTACTCGGCGCGGGTGGCCTACTTGGTGCGGGCGGCTTACCCGGCGCTGGTGGTCTACTCGGTGCGGGTGGCTTACCCGGCGCCGGTGGTCTACTCGGCGCGGGTGGCCTACTCGGCGCGGGTGGCTTCCCAAATGGAACTATTCCAGGAACCGGCCTGGCGGGAACTACAATTCCGGGGACCGGTCTAGCCGGGACTACAATTCCGGGGACTGGTCTGGCCGGGACTACAATTCCCGGAACCGGCCTCGCAGGAACTACGATTCCTGGCACTGGCGGCTTACTAGTAGCCATACTTTTCTCCTTCGAACTAGTGGATGAACCGTTAGGCTTTCCATATCTGCCGCGCCACTATTCTGCCGCTGGCATTCACCGAACGACACCTAGCAAACAAGGCAGCAATTGCTTATCGCGAACTTACGGCTTCGGATCTCTGTTAACTGGCTTTCGGATGAATCGATCCAGATCATCCCTCCTCGGAACGACTTGTTGTGGTGCCACTTGCGGAGGTTTGCTACAAGCAGCATTAATCTGGTTCCCTGGGGCATTGCCAACGCGAAAGATTCCCCAAGGGCCTTGTCTTGCCTGAATGGGCACGAACACTGAGTATAAGTAGTCGCCCTCTTTGCCTGACTCGCCCCCGGCTTTATCGATCAGAAGGTCACGATGATCGCTTGAACCATGATTGTCGAACGAACCAATCCACTGTGACAGACTGTTACTGCCCAGGAGCATAGAATCATTGGTATAAGGATTGCGCTGCCACACGTGACCATTGACGGTAAACACCTGCGATGTGCCGGTGCCAAACGGATGCGTCAAGCGGAAGCGCACTTTGTCTCCCTTATCGGCCGTGAATATTGGCGTTTGTGGGTCTCCGGGGGGAGGAGGATTTACTGAAAATAGCTGGTTCGACTGCATGCAGGAATAATCTAGAAGCGGAATGTTGTTTGGATCGGTGATGTTTGGATACCGAAACAAAAAGGGCTCGCTGCGATAATTAACGGCACTGCTGTTCGAACGCGAGATCAGCAGATCGTCGCTAATCATCACGGCATATTCACGGAAAAAAGTATTGCCCACCGTTATTTTTGCCTGTGCCCGCGTAGTCGGTGCCGAGAGTCCAAACGACTCGCAAGGAGTTACGCTTGAAAGATCGCCGCAAGTCCAGGTCGCTCCCGCCGGCTCAATGATCATCGAACCAAACAGACCATTCAGGTTCTGATAGATCTGGTCTGAGGGGAACAGATTCAGCGAACCAAACTCGACCGGAGTGTAGCTTAGACTTCCGTTAGTAGCCCTATCGATCTTACCTGCATACCACTGGTATTTGACCGTCTTACCGGTATCGGCTAACTGGTTCGGTTGACCCGAGGAGTTCCAGCCGATGTTCAACCCTGTGCTGCGGGCTGCGTCGTATCCCAGCAGTTGCGGGTGTAACCCGACGAAGCGCGACATTTTCGAGGCGTAGAGCGGTTTTCCCCCAACAAAGCCATTGAACGGCGATGGCAGGTTGAACTGTGTCTTGAAAACTTGCGACGACGGATCCAACGCATTGGTTAAATTAACTTCAATACAGTCTCCGGCATTTGCTCTCAAAATCAGCGGTTCAACCGGCACATTGGTAAAAAGTTTGCCATCCGGTTTCAGATCCTCTGTGCGCACATACATGATGCCGGTATTCAACTCCAACCCCGGAGATCGACTGTTGACGACAATTTTGCCCCCGACATCCGCGAGCGCCTTTTGCGCCGTGACTGCGGTAACGTTGTAGACTCGTTTTACTCCAGGCGGCGGTAATATCGCCGGACAAGTTGCATACGTTACATTGACGTTAGCTCCTACAGCGTTATTAGGAAGTGGCACTAGTTGATTGGCTTTCACCTTCGGAGAGTAAGAGCGGAAAAGACCCCACATTCCATTCACGATGCCAAACTCGTCAAAGCTCGGGCTGTATAAGTAATCGACACAATTAGCCGTCGACAGCTTATCGGGACACGCACGATTGATCGTGGGTGCTGACGAAGAAGGAACTTTGAAGAGCATCTCGAAGTGTTCCGAGAGTCCCATAGCCTGAGCGCTGCGATACCCAGAGTTTTTCCACGACGGCTCACTAAACCAGATAGGTCCATCTAAATTGAACTGATGAGCGAACACATGAGCGCCAACGAGGGTCCTCACTTGGACATTGTCGTTTTGATAAGCACGCAGCAAAGGCGTAAAAGGATCACCATTGGGTGTCGCATTCTGGCTGCTGGCCTGTTTTAGCGACGAGTCATATATATAAGACATGTCGTTCGCATCCGGGTTGATGCGCCAGGCGATTGGCTCGTGGCGATAATTTACCGTCTGGGTTCCGGGTGTAGTAAAGCTGGTTCCCGTGGAGACCAGGTCGGGCTTAGGAGTTAAACCACCGGGAGGGTTGATAGCGTATACCGGATCTATCCAACCCTTTTTGGGATTGGGATCCGGTTCCCTCCTTGGGTCACTCGCTGCGGGTATGGCTGCCCACGCATAGGCGAGTTGGAGATCCTGAAACTCCAACATGAACTCGCGATAACTGACATCAACATTGTTCTTGTCTTTCGCCAGGATGTCGACTTTCCAACTGGTGGGCCCACCGTCCGAGCGAACTGGCGGCGAGGTGGCTGGTCCTCCCATCGCCGAACCGTCCTCCGGATTACGCCAACTAGCTCCGGTCGGCTCGATCAACAAGCCCGCATAAAGCCCAACCTGCTGGTGGGTTGATGGTCCAAAGTGATCGTGAGTGAAGACCGTTCGCATGGTTCGATCAACACCAGAATTGTCAACCAACGGATCGATGTACCAGCGTTGAATCGTGGTTTGGGCACCTAACCAACTGGGACACTGGGGACGGAAAGTGGGCGTCCAGTTGTGGGGACAAACTTTGCAGCGGGGATCATTGGGATTAGCCCCGCAGTTCAAAATGTCTGTTGGCGGCGCTTTCGGCGCCGGCAACAACTGCTGTACTCCGTTATTCGTGATACCGCCAGTGGCATTGATCGCCTCAATATTGTCCTGGACTTCCTGCGGACTGAAAGTACCGTCTTCATAGTTGAAGCCGTTGCCGGCGCCATCGGAAGACGTCACATCGAATTTCACCAGGTGAATATGTTGGCCCAGGATGTCAGTAGGAGTGCGGACCTGGAAGTCGTCGACCAGGTAGTAATTGGGCACCAGGTTGGTGTGCCAGTATTCAATGACGTCGCCGCTGTTGCCGCGGAAGAAGAGTGGCTCAGGCGCACGCGCGCCGGGCACCTGGCTTACCGGGCTGAAATTCAAAGTTGGCTGAACATCTTTCCACAGCGTAAGAATGCGTTCCTGTGGGAAGTGCCAGCGCTTCTTGTTGAAGGCCACATCAAGTTGAATCGCTGCCGCCTTATAGACCCGCTTAGTGCCTATAGGCTGGCCGAGATCGTTAACGGCGGGGTCGGCAAAAGGTGCTCCTGGCTGCGGACCGTTTGGCAGACCATTTACAATGAAGCCAAAAGGCGTTGGTAACGCACAATTGCTAGAAGTTCCATCGGGTAAGAATGTTTGGTGGCAGCGCACACCAAAGAATTTGAAGGCTGCCTTCTCGACGTCGGTACCAGTCTCCGGCAGTTGAACTGCGTTCATGGTGGCGACGTCTTTGCTCCAGTCAAACTGATCGTGACTCTCGTAAGAGATCGAGCCACCGGCGACGACGTGACGCGGCAAACCGCCATCCAAAAAACCACCGAGGCCGTCGGGAGCGAAATCAAAGGGCGGATGAGGCGGCCTGGCGCCGGCGATGCCTGGGATGAAATATGGGAAACCAGGATTCTCCAACACGTTGTTGACAGAGGGCTGGAACTGACCGGTCATTGTCGTTCCATCAAACGCACTATTGATTACTGTGCCATTCAGCAGGGTGCCATCAACACAACCACCAATGACATCCAGGTTGTTTATCTTGTTACTACTGCACACGCCACCGATTACAACCTGACCCCCGAAGGTGATCTGCGCTCCGTTTACTTTTACGTTATTTTGAATTTGTGCGTACGCCGGCAAAGGAGCCATTGGCAGGGTTGGCAGCGGCACGATCGCCGGAGTCGGAGTGCCAGCGATGATCTCGCCATCGGGTAGCGCACGGGATCCCGGGACCGCCTGGGAGCCGACATCTTTGCCATTAATGTTGGTGTTCTTGGGGTAGACAAAGGTTCCCGATTCAAAAGTATCGTGCGTCCGCCACATGGCCCACATGCCTGCGGCGAAGTGCGGATAAAAATGGCAGTGGAAAATTGAATCGCCAACTACCTTGTTGCGATTGCCGCTGCCGTTGTAGGTCATCTCCAAGGTGTAGCTGGCGCCGGGACTGATCATTTGGCTGTCGAGGTAGCTGCTCTCATCGCTGTTTGGCGACTGCAACCACTGATGCGCATGTTGGTGATGAACGTGCGTTACGTCCCTGCCACCGTGCAGGATTCGGAACTTCAGGTGATCATTGATGTAGCTGTGATAGACATTCGAAGGATCGTCTGGGTAAAAGGCCGCTTTCGCCTTGACGGCTGCACTCATAGTGTAGGGAAACGTATTCGGGTTTTTCGTACCACCACATAGGGACGATTCGAAAGCGGCCGTTGTATTACAGGGGGCCAGCTTGCCTGAATTTGCAGGTGAATCGACGAGCATGGCAGGATCGGCAACCGACCAGGCGCTGAGAAAGAACTCCTCAAACTTGCAGTCAACGCAGTCACCCATCGGACCAACACCAACTCGATTCGCATAAACTTCGGCGCCGATACCGCCGGTACCATAGTTAATGGCAAAGGCATCGTCCCCGGCCGTCACCGTGCCCCCTATGCCTGGATCAGTGAAGACGGGGAACGCCTGAGACACTACCGGGATCAGCGCCCCGTGATAGATCGTGGTGATCTCGCGATACGGCTGTTTGCGATCTGGCGAGGCTGGATTCGTACAGAAGAGTGGATCAATCTTGGCGTTATTAGGATTAAGTGCAGGATTGTTTTCTGCGTTGCAGGGTGGCTCGGGATTGTTTGGTCCAGTGGTACCGGGAAATCGCCCGGCATTTGGTCCGGTAATGATTGCCGTCAAATCGCTATAGATGATCTGATTGTTGGCGTCCAGCATCTTGAGGATTGGAATCTTGTTCTTATCGACCGCCCCATAATCAATGAGCGGGTGGTTATCCAGGGTGTACAGTTGTCCACTCGGTGCCTTTTTGACCTTAACTTGTCTCGCTGGAGGACCGGTGATCGTCAAGACGCAGTTTGCGGGATTCGGACAATTCAGTGTGTTCGATCCGAGGTTGTTCGCATTGTAAGTGGCCAACGCTAACTCGTCGGCAGTTACCTGGCTTCGGTACCATTCCGCGCCTGCTGGTTGAACATTCAGTGCTCCAAAGAGTCCCCTTATTAATTGGTCACCCAGTGAAGCCGTATCGCCTGTCGTGTAGAGCAGAAAAGTCCCCTCTTCCCTGGCAAAGAGATTGTACGTTTGCGTTTGCGGCGGCATGTTGGCCGGGACTGGAGCGGCGCTCGCCAGGCTGGAATTGTTCAAACCCACGAACGAACCATCATCCTGAGTGCCCTGCACCCATTCCATACCCTGGACGTGTAAAGAAACTTCCGTCGTACCAGTTTTTGCATTCGGTTGCGTCGTGGTCGAGAAATTTGCTGCCGGAATTGCATTAGTGAGGTTGATGGTCAGGCAGTCGCCAACATTCGCTCGCAACACTAGTGGCCGAGGTCGCTTGCCTTCCCGCAGTTGAACTGGATTTGAGTTCGCAACAGTGTCGCTTGTTAACACAAACATCAGCCCATCGGGGATTGTCGCCCCCAGACGGTTGAGCATGATGGGTTGAGACATCGCCGTTACATTCGCGGTTAGGGTTCGCACGCAAGGCGCGGCCGGCGGGGCTACTTCAGTCTTAACTCGCACAGTTACCGGCTCAGCTTTGTCGTCCCCGGGAACCGTTTTGGCGCGGGTCGTATCGCCAGGTGGTACGGCTGTGATCGTCTCAATCTTTGTGGATTTCACTTCGCCAGGTAGGACTGCGGTTTCCGGCTGGGGAGACTCCGTCTTTTGAATGTCTGTTTTGACCTTATCTGCAAGCTGCGGTGCCTCTTGCCCGAATGCAAAAACAGTGGCCAAGAGACATGCCAGAACCCCTGACAAAGCGCCTAGTGAGTGAGCGAGAGTCCTTTTGTGGCATTGCATTTTTAGCGTCTCCTTTAGGATCGCTTAATGGCGAGCGTCAGCCCCTGGTGAAGAGTCGGTCCAAAAAATCCATTTTGTGACACGGCGAGGACGCAGTGTCCCTTCAGCAGGACATTAGGCACGTCGTGAGAATTCCGACGTAGCGAGGGTTCTTAATTAACGAACGCAGCGAGGGTTCTTAATTGATAACGGCAGCAGACTAATTCTCTTAGCCTTCCATGTCAAGGAAAACATCTTGCTACAACAAGAAACCTTCTGATCTAGTCAGTTAGCCCAAGTCACTTGGAATTCGTCATCGACACAATTACTTTCACCAGGGCTGCGGGCGATGACAATCCGTAGGTCCGAGTCCACGACCCACTCAGATCATTGCCGACCAGGACCATCGGCGTATGGTCATTCTTGTCAGCAACCGCCACTCCGAGCGCTCTCAATAGTGCGTCGATGTCGCTCTTCTCGCCCGTCACAAAGGTCCAATCCGGATCGGCTTTGAACTTTGCCGCAAAATCGCGCAGACGTTCAGGTGTGTCGACTACCGGATCGACACTCACGGAGATCAATTTTGCTGAAACCGATTGTGACGATAACTCTTGCTGGACCCGACGGAACGTCGCAGTGAGAGGTGGACAAATCGTGGTACAGGTGGTGAAGATAAAATTGATAGCCACCACCTTTCCCTTTACCAGGTCGGAGTAGAAATTCAGATGTTTTCCGTTTTGATCGAGTACTGGTACGTCCGGAATGCGAGCTGGGGCAGCGGTTGAATTCGGTGCATTAGGCGCGCCGCTCTCAGTAGCGTTGGTAGCCACGGCCGGCTCGACGACAGGCCTCAAGGTCATACCGCACTTTGGGCAGCGACCGGGTTTGCGGGAGGTTACGTCTTTGTGCATGGGACAGCTGTACGTCGTCACGGGACGTTCTGCTTTCACTCGAGACTGCGCGCACGTCATCGCTGAACTGCTGACTAGCAGGCCGGCGCAGATCAACACTGCACAAATCATCGAGACCTTGAACCTCATTGACTCGTCACCTCACTCATACTTCCCGATACTGCCTACTTGACATCGATCCATCCGCTCGCCGCCACAAACTTCTTTTCTTTTAAATCTACCGCAACGATGTACGCGCCGTTCGCCCCTATCCGACGATTTGGCCCATAAGTAATCGCAGGAGTCAGGCCCGTTTGATATTGGTAGAGTCCCTCGAGCGACTGGATCAGTTTTTCCCGACTCAGATCTTTGCCCGCGCGCTTCAGTCCTTCCACCAATATTTTTGCGGCCGCAAAAGCAGACACTTGGGCCGCCATGTGGTGTGCCGGAAGCTGGTACTTTTCAACCAGGGCGCGAAATTCTTTTAAACCTTCGGGACTTTGATCGTCGGGGCTGGTGGGAAATGAAAGAAACACGCCCGCATCGAAACCAGAAGGCGCTGCAAACACGGCGGAGCCACTGGACGCGGGCAGAAATAGCCGGGGAAACCAAGCCTCTCGATCCGCATCTCTTAACAATGACTGAAGGTCATCGCTGGCGCCCAGGAAAAGAACCGCCTTGCAGTTGCTACCCTTGTACTTTCTGATGATTTCTTCGCTGTCAAAATGGCCGGGAACGTATTCCACCGACTCGGGCTCCGGCAGGCCAGCTTTTCTCGACTCGTCCTTAATCGATCCAAAAATCAAGGAACTCAGATCAGTGCGCGGAAGCACAACTCGCAATGGCGAATCTTTCAACTCGGGTTTCTTGCCAGCAAATTCGACGAGCGCCCGGGCCTGACCTTCCAAGCCTGAAAGTACATAAAACACCTGCCGGTTCAGAGGAGAAGCGGTTTGCGGGTAGAGCGTGAACGGACCAATCAACGGCACTTCCTGATCAGCCATCAGCGGCACGATCTCGTTCTCAGCCCCGGCAATAAATGAACCAATCAGCGCAAAGACTTTGTCTGCTTTTAGGAGCCGGTCCAAATTTGCTTTAGTGCCCGAGGCCGTTTCGGCGGTGCTGGCAAACCGAAGATCTACTCGGCGGTTATAGATTCCGCCCTGACTATTTAGCTCCGCGAAAAAAGCTACGTCGACAGCTTTGATGGCTTGTCCGAGTTCAGCCTGGGGCCCGGTCGTGGGAAGCACTGTGCCAATCACCAGTTGGGTCTCACTTATTCCTGGATCTCGAACATGGCCGAGACTTTCGAGATAAACGATCAAGTCTGCCATGTCCTGGCTTGAGATTGTGTAGCGGGGCATCAGGTTCTGCAATTTATTACCCGCCGGATCGACGCCCTTTTTGATCGCCAGCTCGAGTCCGCGAACGGTATATGCAGGATGCTTGCGGCCGTCCGCGTGAGTAAGACCGTAAGGTGTAGTAAGGACTTCCCAGGTGAGATTCGAAGGAATCACGCCACCTTCCGGTTTTCCCCTTCCGTCGAGTCCGTGGCAGTTGGCGCAGGCCATCGTACTTCCGGGTACTTCCAGGTTTGCGTCACCGACATAGGCGAGTATCTCTTGCCCCGAGGGACTAGTACCTTGCAGGTAGACTTGTTTACCGCGGCGCTGTTGTTCCGTTAGCGAATTCTGGGCCTGAACGCCACGGGAATCGGCCAGGCTGAATAGGAACAGCGCAAAACTGCCCCCGAGCAAAGCGGCGAAAGGCAACCAGAGGGACCGATTTTTCCTAATGCTGGTCCAGTTCACTTATTTCCTGCCCCTTGATCATTGAGCACACTCTCTACAACTTTGACCAGTGCATCGCTCTGAGCCAGGCCAAATGCTTTCTTCCAAAGTCCTGTGCGCTCGTTACCGATGATAATGATGTTCAGATGATCGTTCTTGTCGCCGACGTACTGGCCCAGCTTGTTCAGGGCGAAGTCTACGTTCTGCTTGTCGCCGGTGAGAAAATACCAGCCCGGTCGCGCGTTTAGTTTCTTCGCGTAGGCCTTCAAACTCTCAGGCGTATCGACTGTGGGATCGACGCTGATTGACAGAATAAAGACATCCTTACCGATGTGATCGCCGAGCGCTTCCTGTACCTTTTCCAAGTTGCGGTTCATCGGCAGGCAACTGCCCTGGCAAGTTGCGAAGAACGAGTTGATGATCACCACCTTGTCGTGTAACAGGTCGCTGTAAAAACGCACTTTCTCGCCGTTCTGGTTAACCAACAGCACATCCGTGAAATACTTCTGTGCCCCTGCTTGTCGCTGCGAAACAGTTTGCGACGTTTCGATTTGGGAAGGAGCCTTCGTGCTCGTCTGGTTGGGCGTCGCTTGTCCTGAGGTGGAGGTGCTGATCGAACCCAGCGCTGCTACCGCTATCAGAACCAGGGTGGTTGCTCTGGGTTTTTGCAGAAATGAACTAGGCACGCTATTCATCACTTCTGTCTCCGACTGACTAGGATGGGCGAACGGACCTCGACGAACGTAACTCAGGGCGTCGCCCGAACTGTAAAGGGTGTGATCTGATTGTATAAGACTCCCAACGAAGGACTCTGGAAGTAAATATAGTAGACACCTGCTTCGGGCGGAACAAAGCTCACCTCGTAGACACCCTCACCAAGGCTGGTGGCTACTGCACGGTGCTGCCAAATCCCTGGCGCCAGAAAGACCAGGACACCGAGATCATTTAGACCCGGCTTTGCTGCACCGTTTACTGAGTCCGTCACCTTGACCCGCACTTTGAAGTTTTCACCGACCTTCGGGGCCTTTTCGAGAAGAGGCTGAACTTTGATTGGCACCGGTCCTGCTTGCGGTAAGGCTGGATTTTCAGCCACGGTAACGTCGAAGCAGTTGACCAGGCGTGGCGAATCGAGCAGCAGCGCCACATCGTACTTTCCCGCCGCGCCCAGCCGGACGGTCGTTGTGTAAACGCCGCGAGGATGCTCTTGCAGACCGTTGTCTAAAACCAGCACTGCTTTGGGCACGCGCTTGTAGTTTTGAAAGCTGCCCATCGGCGCTGCCATTCCCTCAGTGTAGAAATAGATCATCCTGTCGGTTGGGTTCGCTACCAAAACAGCGCCCTCTTCAGGGGCTGGAACAATGGCATCAGCCAGTGAGCTTGAATTCGAATCTCGGGGAGCTTTTTCACCGGCAGGAAATCGACTAACTGAGGCCTCTTTTTCCAGATTTGCAATTTTGATCATCGTCACGAACTCATTCGCCATGGATCGCACGTAAGCGAATTCCCTCGTAAAGGAAATTTGATCGGCCGCTGGTCCAACTGGCACGGCATGGAGCAAGCGGTTAGAAGTGAGATCAAAGACGTAGACCTTGTCGGTCTCCGGATTTGTCGCAAAGCCAAACCGGCTGTCGGGATGCAGGCGAACGCTACGCAACCCCCGCGCGGCCATCATCCGCGCAATGCTTGTACGACTGGTTGGGGCCACCACGACAATCGTTCCGTCGCCTTCGTTCGTGACATAAACAGCTTTGCTCAGA
>DATFRK010000155.1:0-4248 GCA_035263325.1 Pyrinomonadaceae bacterium
CAACCAGTTATTGGGATTGATTCGCAAAACATCTTGAATGTCGGCTGCGAAACGGTTGTAGAGATCAAACCTTGGATCGTTGGGTCGCTCTTCAACCATCATGGCAAAGCTATCGCGCGCCTGCGTAAAACGATCGAGTTCATGTTCTTTGAGTGCCTGGGCGCGCGGTTTGAAGACCAGGCGCAGGTGGGTCCCATTGAGTGAGTTTAGATTGAATTGGTCCACTGCTGCGGCGATCGTCAGGTAAAGGCCGCGATCCGGCGGGAGGATCCTATCGCGCGTGTCCAGCCAGATGGTCCGACCTTGCTGGGGCTTGACTGAAAAACTAAAGTCCGCGAGGTTGCGCGCGGGCCACAGCGGGTCTTTGACCTGGATATTCAGGGGAATGGAGTCCTGGCTGATGGGCTGCGCGTTCAATGGCGGAAGGTCGATGGCTATACCGTCAAGTCCGTCGCTGATGTTATGCCAACCAGCAGCGGGGATTAGCACATGGACCAGTGGCAGTGCCTGCATCGCTGTGACCTGTCCGTCGTGCTTCGCATTCGACTCGTCGTCAAGGCTGGCGATGACGGTGGCGCGTTCATCTGCGGTGTAGCGCCCCTTAATGAACTTCGTAAGTAAGTCGAGGCTACTATCGTTTGACTGATGCGAACTTTCCAGGGTGTAAGACAAGCGCGTACTGCCTTGCGGCTCAGCGCCTGCCGTTACCCGGTAAACAGACAATTCTCCCAGCGGCTCTTCCTGTTTAACGTTCTCAAAGCGAAGTTGTTGACCACGAATTGACTCGGGCAGACGATGAAAAGTTTTCTCCTGATTCGGCGGACGTTCAAAGAGCAGGTGTTCAGTCGCGCCCGCGAGATACATCTTTCCCCACGCCGCACCGGAAATCTCCAGGTGGTTCCAGGGTTCATCAGGCATAGTGAAGGTGATCGACTTTCCGGAAAGCGAGTAACAATCCCAGTCAGGAAGTTGGAAGTAGTCGTTGCGACCGGGCAGTCGCGAGCGATTATAGACGCCGGGCCAGGTCGTTTCGCGAATCCCGTCGTTGGCCTTCCACCACCAGCGCTTGAGATCGTAGGCGTCGTAGATCTCCACCTTTCGGACAGTCGTTTGCGGAGAGTTCAGATACGGGGGCAGGTCGTTGGGCCGATTCCAGCCATAGCGCAGCCACCATTCGTCACGCCACTGTTTCGCACTCAGATCTCGCTTCAGCGGCGGGACCTCGACCGGTGCGACTCCTCTGGCCAGTGAGTCGACATTCTGATCGGACAGCATTCGATCATAGATGCGGATCTCATCAATATCTCCGCCGCGAATGAAGTTGTAGGCGCTCTGTACTTGCATCGGGCTAATGATGCGCGAATGTGGACCAAACTGATCCAGACCTGCATAAAGCACCGCGCTGGTCTCCTGCTTCGCGGCGAGTTGGCCATTGACATAGAAACGGATGCCCCGCGTTTCATCCCAGGCAAGGGCCAGGTGCACCCATTCATTTGGCTTAGGAAAGCGCGCCATTCGGTAAGACACGCGAATTCGCGCCAGGTTGATGTCCGTTACAAAAGCATCGAAGCCACCCTGGCCGTTGTAGTCGATGCGCAGCCAGACCATGTCCCAACTGGAGTGATCAGCGTAGCCGACGCGAAAGATAGGGAAGGGAGTTGGACCAACGGGATAACGGGAGCGCCAAGAGAAGGCCAGCGTGCCGCGCTCGGCATAAACATTCCCCGGCGCTTTGTAGGCCATCAATTGGGTGTTGGCGCATTCAAAGGCTGCGCCTTTCGCGCCGTCCTGGATGAGCTTAACGTCGCGAAGGAAGGTTGGCTTCGGATCACCGGCAGCGAAGTCCGCGGTGAATTCATGATCTCCGGAGAGATAGAACAAGAGTCCAGTTTCGCCGTTGGCAAAGCACGAGGGAACTGCGTGAAGGATGACGAGGGCAAGAAAGAAGGAAACAAGTAGTTTTCGCATATCCTGAAGGTATTCAGTCGGTACCATCGATTAAGATGTTTACTGCGTCCTCAATTCTTCTTCATGAATTCCTTGGGTTGCAGGGCTCGCCGTGTGAAGCGAGCTTTCCGCACTGCACCTTTAAACCAGTAGACGCGGTTCAGTCGTACACCAATCGATGTTTGGCCGGGCGCGAGTGGCGTAATGGTCAGTGGTCCGGACATTTCCTCCTTACCATCAACGTAGTGCCGCATCTCTTTGCCGTCGAATACCAGGGCTACGTGATACCACGGACCGATTGGATGTTTGAAGCTTTCCGCATACAGCGCGCGATTGTTTTCGCCTGACCTGATGTAGGTGTCGAGAAACCATTCATCGCCGACCAGTCGCGTCTCCAGCAAGACACGGTTTTCACTATTGCCTTCCTGGATGTGAAACCAACGCTGCTCTTTGGCGCCCCCAGCATCGGGCCGAAATACCGCCTCCACGGTAAATACTTCCGCGCCGGCTAGCGGATTGTTGTTAATCAGCAGCGCGTCGCCGACACCATCGAAGTTCACAGCTTTTCCACCTGGACCACCAGTCAATTGTGGGTGACCGATGACAGTTACCGGATTGCTCCCGATCTTTTCCACATTGTCGATCGTCCAGTTTGTGCTTTTCGTCGCAGTTTGAGAATCGCCAGTGACCGCGAAGATTAGCAGAACCGCGCAACAGCTGACTCTTATCAGTTTCATCTCATTGTTCTCTGCAAGAACTCGTCAACATATTCGATCGTTTTGTCAAACCACGGATGAAAGAGCCAGAAAGGATGCGGGGTATTGGGAATCACTACGATTTCAGAAGTTATCCCTAACGCTTTCAGCTTGTCTCTCATCTCCTCGCGTTGTTGGAAGGGTCGATAGGAACTGCTGTTGATAAAGAGAACCGAAGCACTCTTCGGATTAACGTGGGTGATCGGAGAGGCGTCTTGCCAAACGTCGGGCTTCTCGTTATAGGTAGCGCCGATTAAACGAGTGTTGGTATCCAGCGGCCCCTTTTTCTCCTTCTCGATATTACCGGGATCGATAAAAGTAGCCGGACCATCAATATCAACTACGGATTGCACCTTGCTGGAAACATTCCGATTGTCACCACTACCTTCGAGGTTCGATAATTCGTTTGTCGCTCCAAGTAAGGCGACAAGATGTCCACCTGCCGAGGCGCCAATGGCGGCGATGCGATTCGGATCGATTTGATAACGCGCGGCATTTGCGCGCAACCAGCGCACGGCGGCCTTGAGGTCGTGAATTTGCGCTGGATACTTGGCCTCATTGGAAAGCCGGTATTCGATCGTTGCCGCTACATACCCGCGCCGCGCGAGTTCAATTGCAAAAGGATTCTCCATCGCATGACTGCCGGTAATCCAGGCGCCGCCATGGACCAGGATCACAGCCGGAAATGTTCCTTGCTTCCGCGGTTGAAAAAGATCGAGATGCATCTCGCGGCCCGGGTAACTCGCGTAGACGACTTCCTTCGTCGCCAGAACGTCGCTGGGAACCTCTGCCGATAGTCTAGTGATGAAAGGATACGACTTGAGCAGACCGCGCTCTGCCGTCTCAACAGAAAAGACTGTGTAACCCGGCGGCAACCTGGCGGCTTCTTTGAGAGTCACGTCGTCCAGCGGTGGCTCAACCGCCCGTCGGAAGTCAAACCAAGCAAAGTCAGCGGGCACGGCACTGTCCCGACCCTGACCGGTAGCGAACATTCCCACAAAGACCCCATTGAATCCATCAGCAACTTCTGAAGCGAGGTACCGGGTTTCCACCCCGCCCAGATCCTGGAAAGCATCATCGCCGACGGAGTAAGAGAAGCGGTAAAGTTCCGGGTAACTACGAATACGCAGGCGTACCAGTCCTGCTTTTATTGTCTTTGTCGCCGCGGTGGTGCTCAAGCTGCCGATTGCATAACGCAAATAGATTTCGCGGCCACCACCCGCGGCTTGCCGGATGCCAAATTCGTAGTGGTGTCGATCATTCATCCGGAGCGCGAGGCCCGCTGCCTCACCGACTCGGGTTGGTTGAAAGTCCACTGCTGTGCTGATTTCGCTGTCAAAATACTGTTGCCGCCGGCCGAGAAAGACTGGTGGAGCCTCCGCATCGTCAAGAGTGATAGGTGAACCTTTGAGTCGCAGCCAGCCCGGACGCTCAGTCAAGGACCAACGCGTCGGCTCAAGATTGCGGACCGTGTTCCACGGTAATGACAACTTCGGTCCGGAGAAATCTTCACGCCCCAACGTCTCGAACGGCGCTTCTTGTGGCA
>DATFRK010000156.1:0-7349 GCA_035263325.1 Pyrinomonadaceae bacterium
GACGCCTTGCCGGTCGAGTCAGTCTTGATGGTTTCCCGTTTGACAACGGAACCCTGGCCACCATAGTAATAGCGGGCCTGTTGATTGAAATCAGTGTAGTACCAGGGATAGTCGCGATGAGGGTACCAGTAGTGATAGAACGGATTTTGATAGACGACTACTTCTACTGTGGCGTTGGCGACTGGACCACCAAAGTAGTAGTCAGCCTGAACGTTTACTTCGACCTTTTCACCCAGGCGGAATGATTTCTTTTTTCCATCCTGTTCCGGCGTCTTAATCGCCACCTTGTACTCGGGCAGTTTGTACTCCTCCACCCGAAACAGTTGCGCTCCGCCAAGACTGAGGTGACGACCGTTGTCCCAGAACTGAATCGTGTACTGGCCGAGGGGTAACTGTTCGCCAATTTCGAGCGAGCCCCAGGCGCTGCCAAAGGCGTTGAGCGTAGCTTTAGCTTCACTCACCTTTGTGCCCCGCGGATCAGTGATCTCATATTCAACTATCTGTCCTGCTGGTGTTGAGTAGACGCCATTTCCCAGGCGACGAGCGATGAACTTCCATTGTACGGTTTCCTTCGGTCGATACGCCGGTCGATCAGTAAAGGCATAAATACGCCAACCGTCATTCGGGCGGTAGTAATTACCATAGCCCATAGCAAAAGCCTGCCGGTCGTTAAGGGAAGCAGTGGCAAAGACGTTTGTCGACGCGCTGGAGATTAATTGAAAGGAGGCGAGACCATCGCTGTTTGTCGTTTGCCTGAATCTGCGCCAGCGATACTTATTACCGTCGTAGTAACTTTCCCAAAGCGCAACTGGCGCGTTGGCAATCGGAGCGCCGGTGATCGCGTGAGAAAAGTAGACCAGGGCCTGTTTCGAAGAAGACTTCAAGACCATCGCGGTGTCCGTGACCAGCACGAGGTCGCGAGCAGACAGTGCGCCACTCGTCGCTTCCAATAAGTAAGCGCCTATAGGAAGCTTCCCTTCGATCCGTGTTTGCTCGTTGTATGGTTTGTGCTCCCCCTTGTCGTTGAGTTCCTTACCCCACTGTTTCACTGGTTGCCGCCCGGAAAGCGACACCTTTTGCAGCCATGAACCCTCCTCAACCTCGCCTTCATCTTCGTCCGAAGCATTCCTGAATCTGACATCCCGCGTTAAGTCGATTTTATAAAGCGCAAAGTCGACATGCTTAACGTTTCGCGCGTTGAGAGCAAACTGAAGTTCAGAGTTAGGAAGAAACACGTTTGCGACGCCAACACTGATGGTCGGCATGGTAATGTTCTTAATCGCCTGTTGTGCCTGGTCGTAGTAGCGAGTCTCGCCTTTGACAAACTCGGTGGTCAGACGACGATAGAGTTCGATGGCCTTAACGTAATCCGGTTCCTGCTGCCATCCGCCAGGCTCAGTCTGGCGAATCGAGCCATAGCTATTCATCCACTCGGCGTAGTAGAAGAGCGCATCGTCGTACCAATCGGTCTGTTTACCTGGTTTGAGTGCCTCTTCAAACTCATCTGGAACCCGTTGCCGTGATTCCCAATCGCCACCCGAGTAACGCATGGTCATGGCGATCAAGTAATGGAGGTGAGCCTGCTCATTGGCGCTACTGCTGATCTTGAGGGCATTTTCGAGCACCTCAAGCGGTAGAGCATTTCCGTAATAAGTGTAGAAGTAATATTCGTTAGGACGGGGCGGTTCGGCACATTTGAAAATAATCTTTAGATACCGATCGCGGGCATTTGTGAGATCGCTTTGACCGGCCCACCAATCCAACGCCTGCTGGTAATGCGGCCAGGCGCCTCCCCAGTTCGTTTGGTTGCGACGAGTCCACAACAAGTCTCCCAGTGACTCATGGGCTTCGGCCCAGACCAGGTCGCGATTCTCATCTTTGTCGATGACGCGAATCAGTTCTTCGAGTTGTTTCTGCGCTTGCTCAAACTTGGTTGTATCTGCTGTTTCAGTGGCAGCCTGGGCCCGCCAGGAGGTATCAGCGAGACGGAAGGTGACCCAACGTGTGTCCTCCGCTCGAAGTTTTGTCAGATCAACGCGCGCGTAGATTTCGTTGGCCCGAGCGTATGAGCCCTGGGCGTAGGCAGCCTCAGCGTCCGACCTTAGTTGAGAGTAATTTGCTGGTTGGGAAATGGCCTGTAGTAAGAGTAGGGAGAAAGCGGTAAGAGAGATAATTATTTTCATGGCCGGTTACGCTTTCGAGTCTTTTTAGATTTTTCACGCATCGAGGCTGCAGACGTTCGCCTTTTTCTTTGGTCCAAGCGGTAGGTGAGTAGCGAAACGACGTGCCGTGTTCGTCTTATCTTAGAACTGACCTGAGACGCGGACGTTGCCCGACGTCCCCACCAACCGATTAATGAACGAAGGAAATTGTTTAACTTGCGCTCTTACTAGAATTGCGCAGTTGGGAATGGCGGCAAGCGGACCCTAGACTCGTCTCTCACAGGGGTGCGCCTACTTCTCAGGACTTGAGAGTAGATAGACGGCAAATGAGGCCAGCCAATGCTCACCGGCGTAATCGCCACTGGCCACATGAGCCAGGGCGGCGTCGGCATGCTTGCTGGCCGAGGCAGCAAGCATGGCGCGCGCCGGAGCTTGAGCTGGTAAGGCACTGGCGACGTTTCTCATACACCAGGCACGGCTGAGGTTAAGGCCGTCCAGATGCACAAGTTTCGGGTCGCTGCGGTCGCTGACAATTGCCGGTTCGAGCAATGCCGCTGGGCTTCCCCTGGTTACACCTGGCAAGAAACGCTGAAACCAGAGGGCAAACTCACCCGGTTTCATTACTCGTCGCATCAGATCGGCTTCCATTAATGCAGGTGAGAGGAAGTCTTCGCCTCCCGGTTCCCAACTTCCAGGGTAGTTCACATCCTTCTCGTAGTAGCTCCGGCTCCGTTCGTTCAAAAGCGCTTCAAAGTCACGATCGCCGACTGTCTTGGCATAGTCGAGAGCGAAGGCCAAACCAAAGGCAGTATTGGGATGAACTCCGGTGCGAATCGGATAAGTCTGCTTCGGCAGAAAAACTTTGTAGGCATTAACAACCGCGTCAACCAAAGGCTGAAGATTCTCAGCCCAATTGTCTCCGTCAGGGTCGTCCCAACCGTGAAGTTCCTCGGCAAGTTTCAGCAACCAGGCCCAGCCGTAGGTGCGCTCGAACGACTGGCGATTTGGCTGCCTCAGGTACGAAGCCTCCACGAGGATGTTCGCGGCGGTCAAGTTTTCGCCCAGCGCCTTTCTGATTTGCGGAGCCTCCGGCAGATTGGGATAAGACTTCAACAGGCGCACCAACATCCAATGGCCATGGACTGAAGAATGCCAGTCGAAACAACCGTAAAAGGCAGGGTGAAGAAACTTTGGACTGCGCACGTCAGCAGCATCGTTGATGACGTGTTCGGGCTTGTTCGGTAACTCCCGATTGACGCACTTCAAGGCCAACGCAGCAAAGTGCGAAGCCTGATTTTCAGTGAGGGCAGGTTGCGTCGACTTTGGTTTCATCTGTGATGCGGTTGCGAAAGAGGCGAGCAGCAGGCCAACTATCGAGAAGCCTAAGTGTTGTTTCATCATTTTGCTTTTGGATCTGGCAAACTCCTTACACTGATGACTTAGTAGCGATGCGAAGGTCTACCAATATGGATGTGTGGGCCAGTTGCCGTGCCCGGGATAGCTTGACGAAACGCCAGAAACGGGATGCCATTAGTACGCAGGAAGCTCATCAAAGCCTGTCCTTCCGCGGTGTCCGGATAAAGAGAGACGTCCATGGAGTTGTGATGGTCCAAGCGCCAACGATCGTGGATCGCCCCCTGGCCAAACACGGCGACTGGCAGTGGCTTCTTGAAAGTATCGGCAAAGAAGCGCTGCACCTTCCAGGCGTCTGACAAGGCCCACGCTCCGGCACCGTTGAAGCGAATGTACGAAGTAGTCTGCAAGAGACTCCCCTTCGCCAGGCGCAGGCTCCTGGCTATCTGCTCCTCGGCTTTTGCTTCAACCAATACATTGGCGATCTGGCTATCGGCCTGGTCCATCTGGTGGTGTGCTTCGGTCACCTTGTCTTTCGCGGCCTTAAGTCCAAGTTCAAGATCTTCAACCTGACGTCGAGCGATCAAGCCTTCATCGAACAATTTCCTGGCCTGCGTTACTTTGTTCTCCTCTGTAGTGACCCTTTCCTCGTAGATGGTCAATAACTTCTCCAGACTCGCCTTGTAGTCTTGCGTGGCACTGACGTATTGGTCACGCAGCCGGGCCAGCTCGTCGACTTGAGGTGACGGAGACGGTTTGCTCTTTGACTTCGGTTTCTTCTGCGCCGCAACTGGAAGATTGGTCGCGACCAAAAACAAAACAATTGCGGTTACAACCACACGACTGAAAGGGGATGGCGAATGCATTGCTCGACTACTTGCCCGACGCTCGCGAGGCAGCGCCTTGTTCACGCCGCTCGTTGGCCGCGGAATTTATCTCTCCGCCAATCAGGATAGCAACACCGGTGAAGTAAAACCAAAGCATCAGCACAATCAAAGCACCGAGCGAACCGTAAGTAACACTATACGAATCGAAAAAGTGCAGGTAGATACGAAAGCCAAAAGAGACCAGTAGCCACAGCCCCACGCCAACCAGGGCGCCAGGTGTAATCCAGCGCCGTTGCGAATGGCGCACATTCGGCGCGAAGTTGTAAATCAGGTTGAAAGTTGCCAGGACAAAAAGTAACGCGATCGGCCACTGCATCAAGCCCCAGAACCAGCGAAACTGATCGCCAAGGCCGTAACTTCCAGTGATGGCGTCACCGATACGGCCACCGTACAAGACAATCGCCAATGCCGAAATGATGAGGACTGCCAGCGACATCGTTAAGGCAACAGAGACCAGCCGCACTTTCCACCATGGCCGAGTCTCTTTAAGGTCATAAGCAGTGTTGAGTGTACTGCTGATGGCGCCCATGCCATTGGAAGCGGCCCAGAGTGCTGCCAATAGTCCAAGGGAGAGTTTGCCGCCGCCGGCCGCTTTGCTGATCTCGTCGAGAGTCGTGCTGACCAAAGTAACGGCGCTGGACGGCATCAAGGCGGCGAGGTAGATGATGAGCTTGGCGCGGAACCCCGTGCCTGACTGCACGAAGTAGCCCAGCAAGCTAATCAAAAATAGCAGCAGAGGAAATAAGGCCAGCAGAAAGTAATAGGAGAGTTGCGCGGCCCGACCGAAAATATCGTGGTCGATGATGCGGTTGATTAGTTGCCGTAAGCGTGTGGCCACGCTCGGTCTAATCACGTTAGTGCGCATCATGTGTGGAGCTGATTACTTCACTAGCGTACCGGTGCGACTCCAGCGAGTGTTATAGATAAAGTCAACCAGAAAGTTCCCGTGTGACGGAGCGCTTTCGTCGTACGACCAGTAAACAAACATGGCCCGCCCGATGACGAGGTCACGCGGGACAAAACCCCAGTAGCGACTATCCTCGCTGTTGTTACGATTGTCGCCCATCACAAAGTAACTATTCTCCGGCACTGTAACTTCCTTGCCACCGTTACCGGCGTAGCGGAAGACGTCGTAGTAGTCGTCGTCATCCGCGGCGCCAGGCTTGTAGTACACGTCGTACTCTTCGCCGGGTTTGCGCGGAGGTTGGTTGATTATTTCCAGCGGATCCTTGCGGTTGTGATCGATGGCTTCGATCTGATGTTCGGGAATGACCTTCCCGTTTACGAGCACGTTTTTGCCATCGAGGCTGATGCGATCGCCCGGCAACCCGATGACTCGCTTCACGTAATTGGTAACGATCGGCTTGTTGTCGGGTCGCTCGTAGTCGCGTTTCGGGTCGTAACGATTGCCAGGATATTTGAAGACGATAATGTCGCCGCGTCTAATTTCTCTTTGCGGCAAAAATGGCAGGGACCTACCAGGCGCGAAGATGAACTTATTAACCAATAAATGATCGCCGATGGTAATGGTGTTCTGCATTGAACCCGTGGGCACCTTCACCGCTTGCACGATAAAGGTCATACCAAACAGAGCCATGATCACAGTGACAGCAGCAGACTCAAAATATTCTCGGAAAACTGTCTTCGGCGGGCCCTTCGGCTTAACCGGCGCCGGCGGGGTTTTAGAGTGACCGTTGCGATTTAGTAAGCGACTGACGGAAAAGGTTTGCGGCTCGGCTTTTGTTTCCGGGGAACCTTCAGTGACTTTGTCGGTAGTTAAATTACTTGCCATTTAAAACATCCTAGAGACGTCTGGATTAAGGGTCAAGCTGAGTTTCTACTTTTGCTCCCGGGCATTAGTTCCGTTTGGCTCAGCTGGTTCGCTTAACTTCATGAATTCGAGGGCGGCCCGAGCGGCAGCCGCTTCGCCTGCTTTAATTGAATGCCCCTCACCTTCAACGGTGCCTTCATCCCACTCCACCTGGACCCGGAAGGTTCTACGGTGCGGCGGTCCCAAGGTTTCAGTCACACTGTAGCGAGGGGCTGGACGGCGCGACGCCTGTAATTTCTCCTGTAGTAGCGTCTTGTAATCACCCTTCGCCGCTGAAAGTGGATCAGCACGTTCCAACTCTTCCTGTAAAGCACGGCAAACAAATGCCGTGGCCGCATCGGACCCGCCGTCGAGGAAGATTGCTCCCGTGATCGCCTCAAAGACGTCAGCCAGCAGAGCATTTTTCTCGCGACCACCACTCTTCTCTTCCCCCCGACCGAAGCGCAGGAAGTTACCGAGTTGCAAGCGTTGGGAAGCCTTGGCCAGGGTGGGTGCGCTGACCAGCCGATGTTTCATTCGTGATAGCTCACCTTCGGTGCCCTTCGGATAGGAGCGACACAGGTAGTTAGCTACCACGAGGCCCAGGACTGAGTCTCCCAGGAACTCCAAAGATTCATTGTGGAGTTCTCGTGCTTGCAGTTGATCACCGGGCGCCACCTGTTCATGGGCCCACGAACGGTGAGTTATCGCGCGCTCGAGCAACGCCCGATCCCTAAATTGGTAGGCAAGAATTGTTTCGAGTAGGTCCAGGTCAGGGACCACAGTGTCAGGTTTCTTCAAAACACCTTGAATTGTAGCAAACGCCGGAAGCGTGTTTAAGACTCAAACAAGCTTCCGGCGTTAATCTTGCCGTGAAAACGCGGGGCTGAACTATCTACCGCGCGGCTTAGCAGGGGCATTCGTCTTTACTGTTGCTGCTGGTTTATTACCAGCGGCGGGCGCAGTTGTTTTAACTGGCTGTGGGGTTGACGCCGGAGTCATTCCCGTAGCCGTGCCGTTCGTTGGGGTAGCACCAGTGCCGGAAGCCGGAGTCGCTGCTGGCGCGGAAGCCGGCAATGATGTCAGCGGCGTAGGCTCTGGCGGCAGTGGCTTGGACAGAATGCCGGCTACCATTTC
>DATFRK010000157.1:0-5564 GCA_035263325.1 Pyrinomonadaceae bacterium
CAGGTGGGCCACAGTATCCAGACGCGAAGTTGAACCCGGGTTGCCAACCACAAAAACCAGATCTCCGTCTTTGACGCCGGCGGTGGACCATCTGAAATAGTTCTCCGGATGGACTGGCTGGTCGTTTTCGTAGACTCGCACCAGCGCCATGTCTATGTTGAAACGGGGAAAGTTGAAGTTATCTGGATCGCCACCGAAGAACGCCGCCTGGAACTCGGGTACGAACACGAGTCGGACATCGGTGTACTTCTTGTAGCGGTAGAGATTGTATTGGCCGCCCTGAAAAAGAGTGACCACGTCCGAACGGAATCCGGTGGCCTTGGTCGACTCTGCTTCGATATTTGAGATTTCAGCCCGGCGCGCGGCAAAGGCTTCAGCGTCGGACATGCCTGGTTTCACGGCTCCCAGGACTCGGTTGGTGACGTCTTCAATGCTCATCAGGACATTCAATTCCAGGTCGGGAGCCTTGATCTCGTCAGCCTGGGTCCTCGCGACAAAACCTTCTTTGGCGAGGTCCTTTTGCGGCGTGCTGACCTCATTGACGATATCTTCGACGATGTGATAATTGGTCAGCACGAGGCCGTTTGGCGACACGAAAGAGCCCGAGCCGCCGTTATTAAAGCGGACGGAGGCCAGTTGCACTTTCTTCAGCCACTCATCAGTGACCTCAAAGCCATACTTTTTCTTGATTTCCGCGCGAGGAACGTTGTTGAACGTCCACATGCCTTCATCGGCGAGCGCGGTAAAGTGGAGTGTCTGTAAACTAAAGGTTGCCAATAACAGAGCACAAAAGACTTTTCTTAACTTCATTTGCTTCCTCAACTAGACGGTATGGGAGATAGGCTTAGATCGAATTGCCAGCAAACTAGATGCCTGCCTGTTAGGCTAACCAGATCCGCACCAGATTACACAGTTTTTGGGCTTAAATGCTAGTCAGGCGGGTGTGGTAGGGGCGGGATTCTTTCAGCTCCAGATACCACCTTGCTTTAGCTGGTGGAGTTTCAATTTCAGCCTAGCCCAGCGGTTCTGAGAAATCGTCCCGAGATACCACCTTGCTTTAGCTGGTGGAGTTTCAGATTCCACCTAGGCCAAGCGGTTCTCAGGAAAAAACTAGATACCACTTGCTTTAGCTGGTGGTATCTAGAGCTATTTCTTCAGAGTACGCAGGCTAGGCTGAAATTGATCCTCCAACCAGCTAAAGCAAGTAGTATCTAGAAACTATTTCCGAGAAACGCTGCCCTGGACTGGGAAGCAAACACAACTTTCATTCGTCAGAAATGAATCTGCGTAATCGGCGTAATCTGTGGACTACTCGTCTCTCGTACCCCGGTCTCGCAAGCGAATATATTCATCCAAACTCAAATCGCCGTAACCACGTTCCTTCAGCTTGCGAATGTAGCTGGCACTAACCCCGTGATCCCTGAGTCGGATCAACTGTTCCACTGGCACCCGATCGTAGCCGGCCTCCTTGAGTTCCTGGATAAAGGATGGGTTAACGCCGTGATCTTTCATTGTTCGCAAATCATCGAGCGACAATCGTTCGTAACCCAGTGCTTTCAGGCCTTGAATGAAACTGGTGTTGACGCCATGGTCGCGTAGAGTGATCCACTCATCCAGTGAAGCACGACTGTATCCGGCAGCAACGAATTCATTGATGTAGGCCGCATTCACTCCATGATCTCTTGTTCTGATGAGCTCCTCGGGAGTCAAGCCTTGATAACCAAGCCCAGTCATCTCCTGGATAAAGTTCAAATTAACCCCATGGTCCTTCATCTTCACCAGCAAGTCTGTGGACTTCACCGAGTAGCCAAGCGCCTTCAGACCTTGCACGTAATCAAGGCGGACGCCGTGCTCACCCAGCTTGACCAACTGGTCCAAGGTAGGAGTGTCGTAACCCTGGGCCTTTAGTTCGTTGATGAAAGTGAAACCGATATCACTCATCGCCAATGAGAACAGTTGCTCATCGGTGGGTTTACCAAAGCCCTGACGATCCAGTTCGCCGGCGAATGAAGCATTAGGATTAAAAGTGAAGTGCCCTGACCCGTTGCCTTCCTTGAACCAACCGTCGAAATTAAAAGTACCAGCTTCGCGCTTCATCTGAAATTCTACGTGACTTCCGGACGACACCACCTGTTCACGCGTTAGGCCCACCAATTGTTCGAAAGGAACGCCAAATCCCCAGTTACTCGAACCAAAACCACCTTTGTCGTTCTGTCTGGTCCAACGCATAGTCAGCTGGACCTTGCTTTCCCCGGGTTTCACTTCAATGAGCCATTGGTTAGTAGCACTCACGTTTTGCGGGTAGGAATAGCTCACCTCGGAAACGCGGTAGCACGCCCAGGCGAGGGACAATAAGGTAAGCAAGAGAACAAAGCGGAAACGCGAGTTGCTTAGAAAGCGGACAATCTTAGCGGAAGATTTCATGGAAATTGCCTCCTCGAAGCGGTGAACGGAAAGCTGAAATTGCTGGTACTTTTTAGCTAAACACCACCCAGAAGGGTTTTGTGTCAATAGGAATTTGGTTATTTCATACCGCTCGCAAGGCGTGAGGCAACGGCGCTCCGCTAGATGCCAGCTAGTGTAAGAACGACACTGCCCCGTCCCAACTTGTTCGCTTAAGTTAGGTGTATGAGGACGGCTTTAACTTGTCGACCGGCGTGAGGAGTCCGTCTAAGCCACGTTTTAATAATTGGGCCGTTTGCGACTATCGATTGTTTGACTCTTAGGTGGGTCTGATTTTTTCTTCGTGGCCACTGTGTTGACTTCGCCGCCACACTGCCGGCACTGATAGCTCTCACCTTGTTTGGCGGCGGGAACCAACCAAAGACAACCGCAGGACTCGCATAGAATAGTCGATCCGAGCAACCACTCATTTCGTGCTATCTCTCGTTCTGCTTTCATTTACAACCCCCTGGAGTTCTGGGCACAACATTTTTAGAGCGTTTGTATCATCTAAACGACAAACGACGCGTTTTTTTCAACAAAATGTGCCGCCGTGTTCACATCTTCCGGTTGACTCCCCGTGCTCATGAGTTTGACAATCGCCCTGAATGGAAAGAAGGCACTACAAGAACGTTCGGCTCAGTCAGTTTGCGCGCCACCTCATGGCTGAATGGCGCCGCCTCAAACTACCTACAAGCAACGATTCAATTGTCGTGGCTGTTTCTGGTGGCGCTGACTCTACCGCTTTGCTACTCGGGATTGAAGAATTGAGTGCGAAAGGAAAACTGTCCTTACACGTCCGCGTCGCTCATCTGGATCACGGATTGCGCGCTGCGAGTCGCAAGGACGCGAAGTTTGTGAAAACACTTGGCCAAGAACTCGGCTTTGAGGTGACAGTCGGTCGAGCGGACGTGAAGGAACGCGCGCAGAAGACTGGCGACAATCTGGAGCAAGCCGCCCGGCGAGAACGCTACCAATTCCTTGAGCGAACCGCTCGAAGGAAAGGCGCCCGCTACGTTCTGACCGGCCACACAATGGACGACCAGGCGGAAACGGTCCTACTCCGATTAATGCGCGGCAGTAGCAGCCTCGGACTTGGGGCAATGGAAGCTTTGCGTCCGATCCACAAAGGGTCGGACATTCAGTTAGCGCGCTTGCTGCTTGATGTTCGTCGTAGTGAAACTGAGGACTATTGCCGCCGGCGCAAGACAGCAGTACTGACAGATGAGATGAACGAAGACCAACGCTTTGCCCGAGTAAGAGTACGAACCCAACTTTTGCCGTTGATGCACTCGTTCAACAACCGGATTGTTGAAGCCCTGTCGCGGACCGCAGGCCTGCTGCGCGAGGATAGCGACGAGCTAATCGAGCGGGCCACCGACCTCCTCCTCTCAGCTATTATTCCGCCAGACAAGTCGCAAACTGAATTGACACCGTTGGACGTAAATATACTGGCGAAAGCTTCATCACCGGTCCGTCGCCGAGCCCTCCGGCTGTGGATCTCGGAAAACCAGGGACATACACGGCGGCTCGAAATGGCGCATTTGAAGGCGGTTGAGAAGCTTTTGTTGGGTAATTCGGGAGGTCGAGTGGTGGAGTTGCCCGATGGCGCCAAGGTAAGGCGTCGCCAGGGAAGGCTGGAATTTGAGGCGGAAAACGATTGAAAAACGCGCATTCAGACTTTATAGTCAGTAGTGAAGTGACACCGCCGACAGACAAACGGCGGTTTTTACGTTCTTATTAAGACCTTCCAGTGAACTTTTGGATCACCGTGAGCGTTCGGGTACGACGTCGGTGCGATGGGGGGCAAATCAGCAAGTAGGATTTTGCACAACTGGCGAGGTTTGTCGGGCATCAAATTGCCGGTTGTTGATTGGAGGGTTGAGCGGTGTTTCAGTCTCAACTGTAAGGGTTTAATCAGGTTTTATTGAAGCGACAAAAGATGCCTGAATAAGGTATCATCGGGCATCGGAGGCATTAATGAATTTGAGTTCTACGGCAAGACAGATCGTATTTTGGCTCCTGATCATCGCAGGAGCCCTTTTGCTCTACAAGTTGGTCAATCCTCGCGGTAATAGTTCGATCGCGATTGACCTAACGACGCTTGACGCAAAGATTCAAGCAGGAGAGCTAAAGCAGCTCACCGTCAAACAGAATGAGACGGTAGCAATCGACAATCGTAATCAAGAGTATCGTGTTCAGCTAACTAATGAACCGGCAAAGAACGACCTGCTGAAAGCCGCTCGCGAAGTAGTGAATGGAAAACCTCGCGTCGGCAAGGTCGAAGAAGAGTCGGGTAGCAGCTATATCTGGCCCATGTTGATTACCTGGGCGCCACTATTGTTTATCATCGCAATTTGGATCTTCATGCTCCGCCAAATGCAGTCCGGCGGCAATAAAGCTCTTTCGTTTGGTAAGTCACGCGCGAAACTTTTGAACAACCAGCAAAAGCGCGTGACCTTCAAAGACGTCGCCGGCGTCGAAGAGGCAAAGGAAGAGTTACAGGAGATCATTGAGTTCCTTAAGGAGCCACAAAAGTTTCAGAAACTCGGCGGCCGAATTCCCAAGGGCGTTTTGATGATGGGCCCGCCGGGAACCGGCAAGACACTTTTGGCCCGCGCCATTGCTGGCGAAGCTAACGTACCATTCTTCTCGATTTCCGGTTCGGACTTCGTCGAGATGTTTGTCGGCGTGGGTGCTTCCCGAGTGCGTGATTTGTTTGAGCAGGGCAAGAAGAATGCTCCCTGCATCATCTTCATCGACGAGATTGATGCCGTGGGCCGTCACCGTGGCGCTGGTCTCGGTGGTGGACACGACGAACGCGAGCAAACTTTGAATCAATTGCTGGTCGAGATGGATGGCTTTGAATCGAATGACGGCGTCATCCTGATCGCCTCGACCAACCGTCCCGATGTTCTTGATCCGGCGTTGCTTCGTCCCGGCAGGTTTGATCGACGCGTTGTGGTTTCGCGTCCCGACGTCCGTGGACGCGAGGGCATTCTCAAGGTCCACACGCGCAAGATACCGCTGGGTGAAGACGTCGACATCTCCGTGATCGCCCGCGGTACCCCTGGTTTCACTGGTGCTGACCTGGCCAACCTCGTCAACGAAGCAGCTCTAAA
>DATFRK010000158.1:0-2692 GCA_035263325.1 Pyrinomonadaceae bacterium
TGTTGCACTCCTTTAGGAGTGCGATGTTTGCGGCCTGATATCTGTTTCAAATCAGGAACTTTTAGAAGATCGCCAACAACATCACACCCAAGTAGACATTGACCGCTTCGGGATCGACTATTACGCTGCCAGAAGACGGGACACTAGCATATTATTGACGTTCGCTACAGCCAGTGAAAGGGGCGTTGGTCAGCACTCCGCAACTCAGAAAAGGAGGTCATTGTGCGTTACCTCTTAATTCTTTCGCTTTTCTTTAGTCTTAGTCACCTGTTGGCGCAGGCGCAGAACCCGACATCAGCCCGGGAGTACTCACAACGAGGCATCGCCCGCTTCCAGGCTAATGATCTCGATGGGGCGATTGCCGATTTCACCAAGGTTATCGAACTGAATGGCGAAAGCCTGGAGTTCTGTTACTACTTTCGGGGCCTGGCCAACTATCGCAAGGGCAATCCCGAGCAGGCGATCGCTGACCTGGGCAAAGCCATCGCCATAAAAGCCGACCCACGCTTTTATGACGATCGGGGCAACCTGCTGGCCCGCCAAGGTGATTTTGATCACGCCTTGGCCGATCTCAACAAAGCCATCGAGCTCGCTCCGCAAAACGCGAAGACTTATGGCGACAGAGGCCTGGTAGAACTGATGCGCGGTGACGAAAAGAACGCGGAGGCTGATTTCAAGCACTGCTTTAGTCTTGATCCGACACTGGAAACTCAATTCAATGCTGCCGCCAATAAGATCAAACTGCGCCAGGTTTCGGATCATGAAGGCCCAAAACCGGCTGATGTAAGTGTACTGAAGTTTAGCTGGGCCGAGACGCCGTCGAAGGTACTAATTGCTCAATCGTCAGCAGTTCCGGTTAATGCTGCGCCCGTTAGCGCCACTGGCACGCGCGTGCTGGGCGATCCAAACGCGAAAAATCCGTCCGGACCGGCGGAGATAATGGATCCTTCCGGAACGAGTTTGCCACCGTCAAAAAATTCCAACCCGAGCACGAAAGACATCATCGACTACAAGTTCAGTGCGGCGATTAAGAATACGGGCAGTAAGACGATTTTGGTCGTCAAGTGGGCCTACTACTTCGATCCCAAGGACCTGGCCCATGAACGGCTAGCCTATCTTTTTGTGACCAAGGTGGAGATAAAGCCCGGCAAGGAAAAGACGCTGAACGATGTGGTGACCCCAAACGGCCACACCAAGCTGCCAAGTAAGTTCAATCACGCGCTCTATACGGAACGCGTCGCTATTCTTCGTCTCGATTACTCTGACGGAAGTTTTTGGGACGGTTCCCGCTGACGACTGGTTGCTATCTAAATAGATTCTCGGCGTTGATGACTTAGCACCTTCCGCCTCGTCACAACTTCAGGCCCTTTAATCACAAAAGAGTGCTCCAGAGCGAAAGGAATAAGTTCCTCTCCTGAAATGATCATGCGAAAAGATTCTTTGCGTCTGGCCTTGCTCGCACTCGTTTTTGCAGCATTGCAGATAACTTTCAGCCCGCCGGCGAAGGCTGCCAACTCTAAGTCGCAGCAATCGCTGTCAGTTCCTGCCGACTCGCCTCGTTGGGATCTCGAGGGACAGGCCAAACCAGTCGAATATCAAGGCCGCAAGTCACTCTTCCTCGATGGCGGCGCCGCTGTTTTGAAAGACTTTGAAATGCGCGATGGCGTCATCGATGTTGATGTTGCTAGCTCTGGGACCCGCGGATTCTTCGGGATTCAGTTTCGCCTGGATCACGACGGCGCTAACGGTGAATGGGTTTATCTACGCCCACACAAGTCGGGCCAACCGGACGCGATGCAGTACACACCTGTGCTCAACACCGGTGCCAACTGGCAAATCTACAATGGACCAGGCTTCACGGGCGCCGTCGACATTCCAAAAGATGTCTGGTTTCACTTGCGCCTGGAAGTGAACGGCGCGCAGGCGAAGTTCTTCGTCAAAGACATGGATAAGCCTGCCCTGGTGATGAACGATCTGAAGAGTGGCGTGCAAAAAGGACAGGTGGCTCTACATGTGCTAGCGGGCGGCACCTATTTCTCCAATTTCGAAATCCGCACTACCCCGGATGCGCCGTGGGAGCGTCACTTGCCGGCGATGCCCCCGGCGACACTGATGAAGTGGAGTCTTTCGCCCGCGTACGAAGCACTCGAACGCAATGTGGAACGGCCGCTCAGCGCGAATGAAAGTGCGTCAATTCACTGGCAAGACGTCGAAGCGGAGCCGCCCGGCTTTGTTGTCATCTATCGTTATCGCGAGGCTCCGCATCTCCGGGTGACGTTTGCGAGCGACTTTTCAAAACGTTTGGAGCCACAGCCGGGAACGAAATTGGTGTACGCGCGAACTACTATCGATTCTGATCATGATCAAGTGAAGAAACTTTTGCTGGGCTACAGTGACGAGGTAAGCGTGTTTCTCAACGGGAAGATTCTCTATCGCGGTCGCAGTGCTCAGAACTTTCGCGACCCTGGGTTCCTCGGCATCGTCAATCCGGAAAACGATGCGGTCTACCTGCCGTTAAAGAAAGGTAGCAACGAACTACTACTGGCTGTAAGCGAACTCGGGGGCGGCTGGGGCTTCATCTGCCGGTCTGGGCTGTTGGTCCATTGCTACGTCGCTATCTCAACCGAGCGAATGTCGACATGACAACCGGAGTCTTTTCGCATGTCGAACGATTGACAGCTCACGATAACGA
>DATFRK010000159.1:0-10418 GCA_035263325.1 Pyrinomonadaceae bacterium
GGCAATGATGCGCTACGGGGCGAGACTCGTTTTGACGACTGGCTTCGGCAGCCCGCAACAAGCTCTGCAGCCCACAACTAATGCAACTGCTTCGAAACGAGCGACTGGCTCTTAACAATAACGGATTTCGTTGAGTGACCAGATTGAGATCTCGTTTTAACTAAGCCGCTCTAATAGAAGGAGTTTCACATGAGCGAAGAAGACTTGGAGTTGCTGTTAACGCTGGACGATCCTGGGGAGACAGAGGAAGAGGACACTTTCCACCATCTTCAGGCGGAAAACACCCTCGAGTACTGGCTCACTCAACTGTTTATGGTAAAGCCGCAGCCAGCCGAACCCGCTAGTTACGAGGTGACGTTTGGTCAGGGCGATTGGAGTTGCACCTTGTCAAGATTGAGCGGGACGACGAATGATTCGCTAAAAGATAAGAAGGGAAACGTAATTCAACCGGCAGACAAGAAATTCGACGTCGAGGTTTGCACGGTTACACAATGGAAGGGTGGGGAGATTGTCGAGCAGAAGGTATTTCATGACCTGGTCGGGATGCAGAAGCAAATTGAGGTCATGCGCCAGGGTTCAGCGACACAAGACGGCGTTTTTCATTAACATTTCTATTGGCACCATTCAAAGGATAGTCTATAAATGAGTGGCGGTTTAGCGTGATTCAACCGTGTCAACTGATCGCTATGGAGAGGGACTACCCTCGCCCACCATTCAGCCCTGCCCGCAGTTGGCAGTCGCTAACGAAGTCAAGGTCCACGCCCTGCTACCATGCTTGTTGCTGCAATCCCCCGCCCCCTATTTCTGCTTGTCTTCTTGCTCGTTTTTCTAAAGACGTTTGCGGCGCCAACTGACAGCAGGAACCCCGCAATAGATCCAGCCAGTAGCGGCCGCATTGCTTTCAGCCACTTCACTGACCGCGACGGTCTGCCGCAAAACGCCATTCAAGCGATGGCCTTCGATAAGAAGGGATACCTGTGGGTTGGCTCGCAGGATGGTGCCGCTTACTACAACGGCCGGGTATGGACCGTTGTCAACATGCCTAACCGCACCATCTCAAATTTCGTCCGCAGCATCCTCGTGGCCAACGACGACAGTATCTGGTTCGGACGACAGGAAGGAGGGGTCTCGCGTTTGAAAGACGGGAACTGGACCACCTTCGATGAGAAGAGTGGTTTGCCTGACAAACGCGTGAACACGCTTTTAGAAACAGAAGCAGCGGACGGTTCCGCCACGATTTGGATCGGTACCGACCGAGGACTGGCTCAATTCAGAAACGGCGAAATTTCTCGCGCTGATAGTCATGGGCCATTGCCGAGTGAACACATTACCAGTCTTATCAAAACTAAAAACGGCGATGGCTCGGTGGTAGTTTGGGTGGGCACGGAAAAAGGCCTGGTCAGATTCTCCAACTCAGAAAGAAGGACTTTCACCGTAAGCGACGGAATGCCGCAAGACCGCATCACTTGTCTGTTGGCGACGACCGAGGCAAACGGACAAGGAGTGTTGTGGGCGGGAACCCGAGACGGGCTCATCCGTTTTGCCCTTAGTGAGAACCGTTTCACACTGATTGATTCCCGATCGGGATTCCCGCCAAACACAGTCGTTAGCCTGGCCGAAACTATCGAAGCAGACGGATCGCGAGTCCTGTGGGCGGGAACCGATGCCGGCGGACTCCTGCGTTATCAAAACGGCGTCTGGACAACCTTCGGCACCCGCGAAGGTCTGTCGTCGAACAGTGTTTTTAGTCTGCTACCGAGTGCCGGCGCGAACGGTACTGAAACTCTGTGGATCGGCACTGATGGCGGCGGACTGGCGCGTTTGACGATGGGTGGTTGGCGAAGTTTTAGCACCAGCAATGGTCTGCCAGTGAATTCCGTCTTTAGCATTTTTGAAACAGAAGATGCCGCCGGACACGCGATGTGGTTTGGCACTTATGGCGGCGGTCTCGCCCGACTACAGAATGGTTCGTGGACCATCTTTGATAGATCGACCGGTATGGTCGATAACACAGTCTTCGAGATGCTCGAAACAACGCTCGATGACGGGCAACGTGTGCTCTGGGCCGGTATGAAGGGTGGCGGTCTAACGCGTTTTGAAAACGGCCGCTGGATTAAAGGTGAAGTTGAAAAAGCATTGGGCGACTCCACCGTGCGAAGCATGCTGGCGACCACCGATGAGAACGGCGCTCGTGTCATTTGGGCGGCGAGCGGCGCTCGTGGTCTCGCTCGTTATTCCAAAAACAAGTGGACGTTCTTTGATCGGACAAACGGGTTGCCGCACAACAGCGTCTTTGAAATGGCGGAGCTGATTGAAAAGGACGGCACGCATGTCCTTTGGGTGGCAACGGGCGGCGGCGGCCTCGCTCGCTATGCGAAGGGCCAGTGGCGTGTGCTTAATGTTGCTTCAGGGCTGCCCTCGAATTCGGTGTTGAGTTTGCTTATCGATCACACCCGCGATGGTAAAACGTACCTGTGGGCCGGAACTGAAGGTGGTGGCGTTGCTCGTTTGGAGTTGAACGGAAGTGAGCTAGACACACCTCACTGGGTATCTTTTAGCGACTTAACTACGCCGGCGCTTCCTAACAACACGATTTACCAGGTGCGTAAAGACGCCCGCGGCGCGATCTATGTTAGCCATAACAAGGGAGTGAGCCGGCTTACGCCTCGTTACGACGACGCGAACGGCAGCATAGCCGGATACGATGTCAACACCTTTACCACTGAAGACGGACTACCTGCCAACGAAGGAAATGGGGGCGTTTCATTTGTCGATTCGAAAGGACGAATTTGGATCGGAACCGTAGGCGGCGCCGCGGTGTTTGATCCGTCGCAGGAGATTGCCGGGCAGGCGCAAAGCCGACTCTACATTGAGCGGGCTTTTGTCGGCGATAAGCCCACCGTATTTGGCGCGTCGCAAACGCTTTCTCACAACCAGAACCACGTCTCGTTTGAATATGCTTTGCTATCGTTTGTGCACGAAGATGGAACCCGCTATCGCACTCAGCTGGTAGGATTGGAACCAGAGCCCAGTGGTTGGACCACCGATGCCAAGCGGGACTTCTCGTCACTTCCAGCCGGTGGCTACACTTTCAAGGTCTGGGGTAAAGACTACAGCGGTAACATCACTGGACCAGTAGCCGTTTCATTCACCATCAAACCGCCGCTCACGCGAACCTGGGGAGCATATGCCCTGTATGTTGCAGTACTCGGCGGTCTGGCTATCGCAGTCGTACGCCTGCGGACCAGTTCCCTGCGCCGGCGGAACGAGTGGCTCAAGGGTCGTGTTAGCGAACGCACCCGAGCACTGGCTGAGAAAGTCGAAGAGCTACGGGAGTCGGAGCAACGAGCGTACACCTACGCACAGGCAAAGAGTCAATTTCTTGCCAACATGTCCCATGAGATTCGCACTCCGATCAATGGCGTGATCGGGATGACGAGTTTGTTATTGGACACTCCCTTGACTCAGGAACAACGTGAAAGGGCAGAGCTGGTTAAGCGTTCCGGCGACATATTGCTGACGATTATCAACGACATTCTAGACTTCTCGAAAATCGAAGCCGGAAAGTTGGAGCTTGAGTCGATTGATTTCGAACTCAACGCGGCCATCGAAGATGTGCTCGAACTGGTTGGGGGCAAAGCCCAGGCTAAGAATCTCGAACTGGGAAGTCTGATTGATAACGAAGTACCAGAGTCACTGACAGGTGATCCCATCCGGCTACGACAGATTCTTATCAATCTCGTTGACAACGCAATCAAGTTTACTGAGCGTGGCGGGATTTCAGTGCAGGTGAGACTGGTAGCAGACAGGGACGAGAGTGTGGTGCTCAGATTTGAAGTAAGCGATAGTGGTATAGGCATCAAGCCCGAAGACCTTGACGATCTCTTCACCGCATTTAACCAGGCGGATAGTTCGACAACCAGGCGATATGGCGGCACGGGCCTCGGGTTAACTATTGCGAAGCAGCTCGTGGAACTCATGCAGGGAGAAATTGGCGCTGAGAGTCGGGGAGTAGGACAAGCTGGCCCGGGAAGTACGTTCTGGTTCACTGCTCAGTTTGGTAGATCTTCGGCCGCGTCCGCGGAACTACCGGGCTTTGAAAATAAGAGGGCCTTGTACGTTGGGGCGACAGGAATTCAGCAAAAGAGCATCCTGGCGCAACTTACACAATGGCAGATCGAGGTAAACGCAAGCGACAGCTGCGGGGATGCTCATGCGCATCTTCAGCGTTCGCCCGCGTACGATGTCGTGATCGTTGATTCCGGTCTCCCCGACCGCGAAGTTCGGTCTCTAACCCAATCAGTCCTCAGCGAAACCTCGGCGGCTGTGATATTGCTGAAGTCTATTGCGCAGTATCGTGATTTTGAGGAGCAATGTTATCTGCTTACTAAGCCAGTACGTCGCGCGCAGCTTTTTGCTAAGTTGTCGTCCGCTCTCCGGCGACTCAAGGAAGAGGGTGGGGGCTCTGCGAGTGTACCGGTGGCCATGGCCTCAGTACCGAAACAGCCCTTTCGTTTACTCCTGGTGGAGGACAATACAACCAATCAGCAAATAGTGGTCAAGACTCTCGGGCAGCTCGGATTCGACATTGAGACAGTCCCCAACGGACGGGAAGCCGTCAATGCTCTACAACGAGCGAAATATGATCTTGTTTTCATGGATTGTCACATGCCGGAAATGGATGGCTTTGAAGCGACGACACTCATCCGTCGCCACGAAAGCCCCGGACAACATACGCCGATCGTTGCCATGACAGCCAGCGCTCTGCCAGAGGACCGCGCTCGTTGTCTTTCAGTTGGCATGGACGACTATCTCGCAAAACCTCTGAGCCGCGCTGACCTTTGCGTCATCCTTGAACGCTGGTTGGATGTGCGGGCTGTGGCGCCCCCGGAATTGAGTCCGGTAGCCCCCGATGCTTTGGAGAAACTAAGACGACTTGGTGGGGCGAATGAAGGCTTTCTTTCGGAACTGATCGATGTCTTTCAAGCCGAGAGTATTGAGCGGCTGAAGCAAATGAAAGAAGCCGCAGCAATGAATGATTTATCGACCCTTCATCGTCTCGCTCATATTCATCGCGGCGCGTGCATTAACTTCGGGGCGCAAAGGATGGCCCAGTTGTGTCAGCAGGTGGAAAGCATGACCAACGCCGAGCCACGTGTCATCAGTGAAATGATCGGCGAGATCGAGGGTGAATTTATTAAGGTCAGCCGCGTGCTGCAAGGTGAGCGCTTGCCTGTCATCCAGGATGCTTAACGACCCGGCCTACTAGCGACGTCTGTTTCGCTTCTGTTCATACATCATTCTGTCGCCATTCTTGAGTAGTTCTTCAAGCGTCAGCGAGGCATCAAATGCTACCGGCGCGACACCGATACTCAGCGAGATTTTGTAATCGCGTGCCTGTGCTGCATTGTGCTGACTCACGTTTTGCTGGAGTCGTGCCACACCGGTGCCGCCGTCGTTTGGAGCGAGATAGGTTTCAAAAATGACGAACTCGTCGCCTCCGATGCGAGCGATTAGATCTGAACTACGAAAAGTTTCCCGCAGTATATCGGCGACTTCGCGCAGGGCGAGGGACCCTACTTCATGTCCGTGAGTGTCGTTGAGGTCCTTCAACCCGTCCATGTCGATATAGATCAGAGAAGCCTCGCGCTTTGCTCGGCGGGCACTGCTCAAATGCTGTTCGGCCAAAGTGAAAAAGCCGCGGCGGTTGTATAAACCCGTCAGATCGTCAGTCAGCGACAGATTTCTTAGAGACTCCTGGGCCAACTCAAGTTCAGCGACTCTCTGGGCCAGACTCTGTTGCAACTCGACCATTCTCATGCCGACCTTGACGCGGGCATGCAGTTCATCCGTGTCAAATGGTTTGGTGACGTAATCGTCAGCGCCGGCTTCGAGTCCGGTGACGATCAGGGCTTTGCTGGTGTTGGCTGTAAGCAGGATGATGTAGACCGGTGTTGCGCTGGGAGTCTGGCGCACGCGTTGGCAGACTGTGATTCCATCCATCTCCGGCATCGAAAGATCGAGGATCGCAAGTTTTGGCGGGGTGTCGCTTTGGAGGAGTTGGAGAGCGATCGCGCCGTCTGCCGCCTCACTGACTTCATGGCCCCACGATTCCAGCGTCATTCTCAAGACACGCCGGGACACAGTTTCATCTTCGGCTATTAGTATCCGCAACTGTATCCTTCTTCCCAGGATTTGTTTCTACAATCTTCCAAAACACAGTTTGATTAAATCTTTGGTTCTCTTTCTGTTCAGGTTGTTCCCCAGCGCAGCTATGTATCGGCGGATCAGTTGGCACGATCAAAAAAGGAAGAGTGCTAACGAAAGATGTTCAACTCGACGAGCGTTGAACTATAGACCGGCTTTCCTTAACCTGCAAAATGTATCCGTCTTTTCAGATTAAGCAAAGGCTATTAAGTTTGACTAGATGACCACCCAAGGGTCTGCGCATCAGCGAAGAAATCTTGTCCTGAGGCCTCCACCACGAAACTTTTTGTCTGCTCTGAGAAACTTTTGTCTTGACATTGAAGAAAGATCGGAGTAGACAGAACCTCGATTTAGTGGACTCCTAGTGACCCTCCCAATCAGAAGCAATCCCAGAACTGCTCAGTACTTCTGCATTTAGTCCGCGAAAGTGGACCCACTTTGTTTGATGACCGGGCAAAAGCCCTAACCGATAACTAACCAGGTCATTGTCATCTGAACTGCACTTATTCAGACGAAGCAGAACTTCGTGTGACGACTTAATCCGATTGAGTCATTTTTCGAGCAAGGGACATTCTTAAATAATCCGTCACGCGAACAAATGTTTATCAAAGAGAGTGGAGAGCGAATTGAGAGCGGACTTTAGTTAACCAAAAGCTGGGGTTGCACAGGATGGAAGTCTTAAGCGCCTTCCTTAACCCTGCCCCGTCAAACCTCACGCTTTAACCACAACAGCAAATCTCGAACTCTCCTCCCATTGGAGGCTGGGGAGTGGTGTGTCCAAACGAAGCCGGTTGAAAGGAGCCACGATGTCAATCAGACCGACAAGCAGACAGGTACGAGGAAATAGGCGGTTGCGTTTTGCACCGACTCTCAAGCTATGCGTCGTAGCCCTCACTGCGATATCGCTGTTGTTTGTGTTCACCAGACAATTTGATCGTTCTGACGTGAACGCACAATCCACGTTCAATTACGGTGAAGCACTCCAGAAATCGATCTGGTTCTACGAGGCTCAGATTTCCGGACCGAAGCCGTCGTGGAACCGCGTTAGCTGGCGGGGCAACTCTGCGATGAGCGACGGTTCGGACGTCGGCCGAGACCTCACCGGCGGTTGGTTTGATGCCGGAGACCACGTGAAGTTTGGCTTCGCAATGGCGTCGTCCGCAACCATGCTCGCATGGGGCGGCGTTGAGTATCGTAGTGCGTACCAGCAGAGCGGACAACTTCCTCATTTGCTCAACAACCTGAGGGTCGCGACCGACTATTTCATTAAATGTCACACCGCTCCAAATGAATTATACGGACAGGTCGGTGACGCGGGACCCGACCATGCTTTCTGGGGTCCGCCGGAGATCATGCAGATGGCGCGACCCGCGTTTAAGATCGACATGGCCCATCCAGGCGCCGACCTGGCGGCGCAGACAGCTTCCGCCCTCGCCGCCGCTTCGATTGTGTTTCGCCCGACTGATCCTACTTACGCGAATACGCTTGTTACTCACGCCCGGCAGCTCTTTGCTTTTGCCCAGGCGACTCCCGGCACCTTTTACGTCGATGCCATACCAGCAGCTCAAGGTTTTTATAACAGCCGTTTTGGTAACCCGCAGGATGAAGTGACCGAAGCCGCGGTCTGGCTCTTTCGGGCCACCGGCGAAGCTGATTTTCTGACCACCGCGCGACAACTTTACCCCACCATGTGCAAGGAGAATGGCACCAACACTCCTTGTTTCTCCTGGGCCCAAAGTTGGAACGACAAACATTTTGGCGTTTACGTGATGATGGCCCGGCTGACAGGAGAAGATCAGTTCAAGACTGACGCCCAACGTTGGTTGGATTTCTGGTCCATCGGCGCCGGCCGGCGCACACCTGGCGGCGAGATGTTTGTCGACGGTTTTGGTTCTTTACGATACGCGACCAACACCGCCTTCATTGCCCTCTTGTACGCGGATTTTCTGGGCACCAGCAATCCTCTTTACGCTCGCTATCACGACTTCGGCAAACGTCAGATCGATTATGTCCTGGGCGCCAACCCGGCGAACCACAGTTTTGTCTGCGGGTTTGGCAACAACCCGCCAATTAATCCACACCATCGCGGCGCCCATGGTTCATGGGTGAACGGTGGACCTTCAGGCGTACCAACCAACAACAGGCACATCCTCTACGGCGGCCTGGTTGGTGGTCCAACGTCACAAAGCGACACCGCCTGGGTCGACGACCGGAACAATTTTCAAGCCAACGAAGTGGCCACTGACTTCAATGCTGGTCTTGCAGGAGCACTGGCGCGTCTCTACCAGGAGTTTGGTGGCAACCCGCTCGCAAATTTTCCAATCATTGAAACTCCCGACGACGCCGAGATGTTTATTGAGGCAGCCAGAAATGCTACGGGCACGAATTTCACGGAAGTCAAAGCGTTGGTGAGTAATAAGTCAGCCTGGCCGGCGCGAATGCTCGACAAAGGCACCTTCCGATATTTCTTCACGCTCGAACCAGGCGTCACACCAGCTCAGATAACCGTCAACGGAAACTTCACCCAATGCGGACCGGTAAGTAACCAGATCATCCAATGGTCCGGTAGTACCTACTACGTGCAGATCAACTGTGTGGGCACGAAGATCTTTCCCGGTGGGCAGTCTGAGTTTCGTAAAGAAGTTCAATTTCGGATCACCAGTTCGGGCGCGTGGGATCCAACTAACGACTATTCCTACCAGGATATTGCTAACACTGCACCTGGTAGTACACCAATCAGGACGGCACGCCTTGTCCTTTACGACAATGGAGTGAGAGTTTGGGGCACCGAGCCTGGCAACCCGACTCCAACTCCAACTCCGACCCCAACGCCGACTCCAACACCAACCCCCACTCCGACTCCGACGCCAACGCCCACTCCAACGCCCACTCCGACGCCAACGCCAACACCTACCCCGACTCCAACACCGACGCCAACTCCAACTCCGACACCTACACCTACACCGACGCCCACACCAACTCCAAGTCCGACACCCACACCACCACCCGGTGGCTGCTCCGTCGCTTACCGGATTATCGATCAGTGGCCCGGCTCGCCCGGCGGATTTAAAGGTGACGTAACTATCTTCAACTCAGGTCCGGCAATCAACGGTTGGACCATCACCTGGACCTTCCCGACCACGGGCCAAAGTATTTATCAACTGTGGAATGGCAGCGTCGTACAAACCGGGGCCAATGTCTCGGTGACTAACCTTTCCTACAACAACATCATCGCCACGGGAGGAAACGTCAACTTCGGATTCCTCTCTAATTGGAGCGCCACCAACCCTGTACCGACTGCCTTCAGGCTCAATGGCGCGCCTTGCACGCTGCGATGATGAGGAACTGCGAAGCTGCGACTGCTAATCAGTCACAGCTTCGCAGCACCGGAGGTTCCATATGCGATCTCACAAAAGACTGCTCGCCTCGAGCTTGGTGATGTGCTTGCTCCTGATGGAGCCACTCGCTTTGCAAGCGCAACTTCGTACGCCCGCACAGCAAAGAGGGATTTCCGTCGGCGCAGCAGTGGCGATGTCACCATTTCGCAACGAGACGGCATATACGAACACACTGAGCCGTGAATTCAATATGTTGGTCGCTGAGAACGCCTTCAAATGGGACGCAGTCCATCCGGCGCGGAATACCTTCAACTTCACTGACACTGACGCATTGGTTGGGTTTGCGGCGGCCAACAACATGCGCGTGCGCGGTCACACTTTGGTCTGGCACCAGCAGATACCCGGATGGCTCTTGAATGGCAACTTCACTCGAGACGAAGTGATAGCGATCCTACATGAGCACATCATGACCCTGGTCGGTCGTTACCGCGGGATGGTTGCAGCCTGGGACGTTGTTAACGAGGCCTTTGAGGAAAACGGAACGTTTCGCAATTCGTTTTGGCTGCAACGTATCGGCCAAGACTACATTCGCATGGCGTTTCAGTTTGCGCGCGAGGCCGACCCGGCGGCGAAGCTCTACATCAATGACTTCAACACCGAAGGAGTCAACGCAAAATCAAACGCCTTGTTCAATCTGGTTCGCGACCTGCGCGCGCAAGGAGTGCCGATTGATGGCGTCGGCATTCAGGACCATCTCATAAATCCGTTTCGAGTGCAGCAGCAACATCGAGATAACCTGCAACGCCTCGCAGGGCTGGGGGTGGAAATTTCTTTCACCGAAGTCGACATTCGGATCGCTTTGCCGACTTCGTC
>DATFRK010000160.1:0-9909 GCA_035263325.1 Pyrinomonadaceae bacterium
GCCGGCGCTGCGGTCGAGACCCTTTGGTTGCTGGGTGTGGATGACTTGCGAAGGCTGGATAAAGTTGTCAAAAAGGAGCCTGAACAGAAATCAATCGCCTTTGCGGACAGCGGCTATTACGTGATGCGAGACAGTTGGACCAGCGAAGCGAACTATCTTCTCTTCGACTGCGGTCCTCATGGTTGGGCCAACTGCGGCCACGCTCATGCAGATGCCCTGGCATTTGAGTTAGCCGCAAGTGGTCGCACGCAGTTGGTGGATCCGGGGACCTTTACCTACACCGGCGCCAGGGAGTTACGCGATTGGTTTCGCAGTTCCGCAGCTCATAACAGCCTGACCATCGCCGGCAGATCCTCATCTGTCTCAGCTGGTCCCTTTTCCTGGAACAGCATTGCGCGCTGTCAGCCGCTTAACTGGATCACTCGAGACCGGTTCGACTATGTTTCCGGTGCTCACGATGGTTATGCCAATCCGCCTATAGCCGCCACTCATGAACGCAGCATTCTCTTTCTGAAGGACGACTATTGGTTTATCCGTGACCTGGTAAAGTCGACTGCAGAACAGAATGTCGATCTTTGGTTCCACTTTGATCCCCGGTCTGATGCGTTGATTGAGGCGGTCGACGAAGAGACTTTTATCGCTGAAAGTAAGGGCGACAGTGGCTTGGATCTCCATATTTTTGCCGAAAAAGGTCGTTGGAGAAGGGAAGAAGGCTGGGTTTCGCACTGTTATGCTCAAAGGAGTGCGGCGCGAGTCTATCGCTTTTCGGCCTCCCTGGGCGGCGGCCGCAGCGCGTTGACGTTAGCCTTGCCGCGGACTTCCGGTTCACGTTGGACGGTGCGCGCCATCGAAGCTGTTGGGGGACAGGCCTTTGCACTGGCTAATGAGAATTGGCTAGACCTTGTTATGATTCGCGAGCACGAAAAGGTAGAAACTGCCCAATTTGCTTCGAATTTTGAGTGGACCTGGGCGAGGTTTTCTCGCAAGGAGAGCGCACTGCCGCAAGAAATAGTGCTGATAAATGGGCAAAACCTGCTTTTTGAAGGCCGCGAATTGTTGCAAGCGCCACAACCAATGTCGTACTCCTATTTGCACCGAGTTGACGACAAATTTCGCGTTGAAAGTGACGGCCCAAACCGGGAAATCTCTTTCCGCCAAACTTTATGACAGAGAACGTGAAGCCTTAACCCGATAGTACCAATCGGCAATCGGCAATCAAGAATTTCTTATGTGTGGCATAAACGGCATCGCGTTTTCCAGTAAGTCGGGGCGGACGATCAATCGCGCCGTACTCGAACGCATGCGAGATGTGATTACTCACCGTGGTCCTGACGAGGATGGCATCTTCATCGATGGCGCGGTGGGACTGGGGCATCGTCGTCTCAGTATTGTTGACGTCGCCGCCGGCCATCAGCCGATGACCAACGAAGATGGGTCGTTACACATAGTCTATAACGGCGAGATCTATAACCACGCCGATTATCGTGAGGAGTTGGAAGCAAAAGGGCACGTCTACCAAACCCACTGCGATACCGAAACAATCCTTCATCTGTACGAGGAGCACGGCGTCAATTGTGTTGATTACTTACGCGGGATGTTTGCCTTTGCCATTTGGGACCAGCGTCAAAAGCAACTCTTTATCGCTCGTGATCGGTTGGGAGTAAAGCCGCTTTATTACGTCCACACCGCTGACGGCTCACTCTATTTCGGCTCTGAAATAAAAACTCTACTGGAAGCCGGTGCCTTCAAGCCACAAATCAACTACGAGGGATTGCCAGACTACCTTGCGAATCACGCAACTTCGGGAGAGGACACACTTTTCCAGGGCGTAAAAAGATTATTGCCAGGTCACGTCATGGTGTGGCGCGATGGTGAGCTTCGCGTCAGTCGCTACTGGGACGTTAGCTTTGCCAAGCAGGCGGAGGAGAATCGTAGCGACAAAGACTACATCGACGAGTGGCGCGAACTGTTTCGTACTTCAGTGCGCTTGCGTTTGATGGCCGATGTGCCGCTGGGCATGTTTCTGTCCGGCGGGATCGACTCATCGGCTATCGCTGCAGTGATGAGCGGCATGGTCAGCGAGCCGATCAAGACCTTTTCCGTCGCCTTCAAGGAGCGTGAAGCAAACGAGCTCGAGTACGCACGCCTGGTTTCCCAGACGTTTAAGACAAACCATCATGAAATAGTTGTCAGTCCGGAAGATTTTTTCCTCAATTTGCCGAAGTTGGTTTGGCACGAAGACGAACCACTCGCTCATCCTTCCAGCGTTGCCCTTTACTTCGTGTCACTGCTTGCTTCACGTCACGTCAAGGTCGTACTGACCGGAGAAGGAAGTGACGAATTACTTGCCGGGTATGCGCGCTATAAGAAAACTATCTTGAACCTGGCATTAGGTTCGCGTTATCGCAGCCTGACGCCGGCTAGCCTGCGGCGCGTGTTACGTAAACAGATCGAGGTAATGCCAGTAGCCAGGCTGCGACAAAAATTGTTGCGGAGTTTCCTGGCAGTTGAGCCCGATATCGAGAGTATCTATTTTGATAACTTCGCAGTATTTCCCAGGAGTTTGCAGCCAGAATTACTTTCAGCCAGGACAAGAGAGCAGGTTGGCGCGGTCGATCCTTATCTTGGATTGCGTGAGGTACAGCAACACGGTGACGCTACTTCGCTTCTCGACCGGCTACTCTATGCAGATATCAAGACTTATCTGCACGAGCTGTTGATGAAACAAGATCAGATGAGCATGGCGACCTCAATCGAGAGTCGGGTGCCTTTCCTGGATCACAAACTGGTGGAGTTTACCTCCGGCCTGCCGGAACGACTGAAGTTGCGCGGTTGGACCACTAAATATGTCTTGCGCGAAAGCATGAAAGGCTTGTTACCGGAGACGATTTTGTCGCGACCCAAGATGGGTTTTCCAGTGCCCATCGGCACCTGGTTCCGTGGATCTTACCGCTCAATAATCGATGAGTACGTGTTGAGTGAGCGCGCGTTGAACCGCGGCATATTCGCGCCTGATTTCATTAAAGGTCTCGTAGCCCGGCATCAGACGGGTGGCGAAGATCATGCCGAGCGTCTCTGGTCCCTGGTCAATTTCGAAATATGGCAGCGGCAGTTTTTTGATGGCGAACAGCCCAACCTCAGGACCACCGAGAGATCAGTCGAACTGGTCCATACCACCCGGTAGATAATTCAAAAAGGCGTGCGCATCCTCTGGCTAAAAACTGAATTGCTTCATCCCGTTGATAAGGGCGGGAAAATTCGCACTTATCAGATGCTCAAGGAGCTGAAGCGTAATCACCACGTCACCTATCTGACGCTGGACGATGGTTCCGCCGATGCGACTGCCCGTAACCTGGCCAACGAGTATTGCCATGAGCTGGTCTGTGTGCCTCATCGTCAACGCGAAAAGTTTACTTCTGGATTCTATGCGGAATTGGGTTTGAACCTGGTTTCAAAACTTCCGTACGCCATCAAGAAATATGTATCGCCGGGAATGAAACGTGAGATTGTCGCTCGCATGCGCGCGCATGACTTTGATGTCCTGGTCTGCGATTTTCTGGCTCCCGCGGGAAACGTCCCCGATCAGTTGAACTGTCCCGCCATTCTATTTCAGCACAACGTCGAAGCGATGATCTGGAAGCGCCACTATGAAGTGCAAACTAACCCGGTGAAGAAGGCCTATCTTTATGACCAGTGGCGGAAGATGCACGCCTTTGAGCAGACGATGTGCCGGCAGTTCGATAGCGTGATCGCGGTTTCCCGGGAGGACCGGGAGTTCATGGTGAGTCACTACAACGCGCCTAATGTTTATGACGTGCCGACTGGAGTCGACACCGAGTTTTTTCAAGCCAGCGGAAAAGAAGAACCAGTGGCGCACTCAATGGTGTTCACGGGCTCCATGGATTGGCTGCCAAACGAAGATGCTATTCGCTATTTCACGGAAGAGATTATGCCGCGGATCAGGAAGCAGCTTCCTGGGGCAACCCTGACCGTGGTCGGACGCAATCCTTATCCTGCTTTGCTTGAACTGAGCCAGCGTGAACCTTCAATCGTCGTCACCGGTCGCGTTGACGATGTCAGACCCTACATGGAACGTGCCAGTGCCTACGTCGTGCCCTTGCGCATCGGCGGCGGCACAAGGTTGAAGATCTACGAAGCCATGGCGATGGGGAAAGCAATCGTGTCAACCTCAATCGGCGCCGAAGGACTACCAGTACATGACGGAGTTGAACTCTTGCTGGAAGACGATCCCGACTCTTTTGCCGCAGCCGCTGTACGAGTCTTAACGGATGCAGAGCTGGCCTCGGGGATCGGTGAACGGGCCGCCACTCGAGTCAGGGAAAGTTTCGGTTGGGATAAGGTCGCTGACACGTTTGCCGCGATCTGTGAGAAAGCAATCAGCCAGGAAACGGTGGCCAATCTCGCGCCCGCCAAGGAGGGGACGCAAGCGGCAGTTTGAAGCGGCATGACTAGTTCACTAACCATTCAGACAGATCAAGGAACACCTGATCAGTCTTCGCTACCATCTCCTATGACGTCCTCGTCGAAAACGGTATCGGTCGTCATCCCTTGTTACAACGAGGAGCGTTACATCGACAAGGTGTTGGCGAATCTGGCCGGCCAGTATGAGACTGACCGCTATGAGATAGTGGTGGTTGATGGGAGATCAGAAGATGGTACCCGCCGAGTGATTGCCGAGTTTTGCCAGGCGCACCCGGAAATTCAAGTCACAGTGGTTGATAATCCGGCGCGCAACATTCCGCGAGCACTCAACCTCGGCATTGCCGCTGCGAAAGGCGAAATCGTCGCCCGCATGGATGCGCATGCTGTCGCTTCACAGGGTTATATCCGGCGTTGCGTAACGGTACTGCAGGAGAACCAGGTGGCAGTTGTTGGTGCGCCCTGCCGTGTCGGGCCCGGAGACGACACCCTACTCGCGCGCGCAATAGCCATGGCCGTCTCGCATCCTTTTGGCATTGGCGACGCAACCTACCGGCTCCGTGAAGGAAAAGCTTTACAGGAGCCAGTTGATACGGTTGCCTTTGCCTGTTTCCGAAAGGACCTCTGGCAAGAACTGGGAGGTTTTAACGAGGAGCTCCTGACAAACGAGGATTACGATTTCAACTACCGGGTTCGTGCCAGCGGCCAAATTGTGTTGCTCGATCGAGTTGAGCACTGCGATTACTTCGCCCGCACGACGCTGAGCTCGCTGGCAACCCAGTACTATCGTTACGGTGGTTGGAAGGCGCGCATGATCAGGTTACATCCGAGTTCAATCAAATTACGTCAGCTGGTAGCACCGGTTTTTGTCTTGTCGCTGCCTTTGCTGGCCGTTGCCGGACTATTTTTTCGTCCTTTCTGGTGGTTATTGGCGGCGGAGTTGGCGGGCTATCTCGCCGCTGCGCTCTTTTGCGGCTGGCAGGTAAGTAGGAAGGCGCAGGGAGGCATCTTGATGATGTTCCTGATGCCCATCATTTTTTTCACCATTCACTTCACCTGGGGAACGAGTTTTCTTCTTGGTCTGATTAGGCCGCCCCGTTGAAACAAACTAAGGACTTACGAATGAAACTAAGCGTTTTCGGAATTGGTTATGTTGGTTGTGTTTCGGCTGCGTGTTTTGCCAAGGCAGGGCATGAAGTTATCGGCGTCGACGTCAACCCAACAAAGGTTGAAATTCTCAACAGCGGTAAGAGTCCGATCGTTGAAGAAGGAATCGCGGAATTGATCGGCGAAGTGGTAAAGGCGGGTCGTTTACGTGCTACCACCGATTCGGCTGAAGCGATAGCCAATTCAGACGTATCGCTCGTCTGCGTCGGCACGCCCAGTAACCCAAATGGAAGCCTTGACCTGCGTTATGTGAAGCGCGTTTGCGAAGAGATTGGCGCTGCGATATGGACCAAGCAGGAACGTCACGTCGTGGTAATTCGCAGCACGATGCTGCCCGGGACGATCGAGACGGTCGTTATTCCCGCACTCGAAAGTTATTCGCGCAAGCAGGCTGGCCGAGATTTTGGTGTTTGTATTAACCCGGAGTTCCTACGCGAAGGCTCTTCGATTCGAGACTTCTACGCGCCGCCATTCACCTTGATTGGAGCTGATGACGAGCAGACCGGATCTGTGGTTCGCAGTTTATATGCAGAGATCGACGCACCTGTCTTCGTGACTGCTTTGAAAACTGCTGAGATGGTTAAGTACGTCTGCAACTGTTTCCATGCACTCAAGGTGAGTTTCGCTAATGAAGTGGGCAACATCTGCAAGGAACTCAGTATCGACAGTCACGAAGTAATGAACGTTTTTTGCCAGGACACGAAGTTGAATCTCTCGCCCTATTACTTGAAGCCGGGTTTTGCTTTTGGCGGTTCTTGCTTGCCCAAGGATCTGCGCGCAATCAACTACAAGGCGAAAGAGTTGGACGTGGAGGTGCCGGTACTCTCCGCCATTCTGCCCAGCAATCGACTGCAAGTAGAACGAGCCCTGGAGATGGTTTTGCGCACCGGGAAGAAGCGAGTCGGCGTTCTGGGTCTGAGTTTCAAAGCCGGCACTGACGACTTGCGCGAATCACCGATGGTTACGTTGATCGAAACGCTCATCGGCAAAGGTTTGCAAATCGCCATCTACGATCGCGACGTCTCAATGGCCCGCCTGTTTGGAGCCAACAAGGAGTACATTGAGCGTGAGATTCCCCATATCTCGCAGTTACTGCGCCCGAGTATCGATGAAGTGGTGAGCAGTTCGGAGATCATTATTATTGGTAATGGCTCCAAGGAGTTTCGCCAAATCGAAGGCAAGATCACTGGCGACCACCAGGTCATCGATCTGGTGCGTTTGTTTGATAAGAATTCTTCCGTAGAATCCTATTCCGGAATCTGCTGGTAGACGCCCCGTTACATCGCCCTCTTGTTTAGCAAACTACGACGTTTCAATACACCTCGTTGGCGGCTGGCAATTGCCTGTCTCGTGCTAACGGGCTGGCTGTTGGGCTGGGTCGCCGCCAGGATGCTGGTGGTAGAGGCGCCACTTGAACGGGCGGACGCGATTCTGGTTCTGAGTGGTTCCTCGAGAATCATTGAACGAACCAACCTGGCAACGCAGTTGTTTAAGGAGGGTCGCGCCCCAAAAATACTTCTGACCAACGATAATCAACTCCTTGGTTGGGACGCTAAAGAGCAGCGCAATCTTCTTTCCTACCAGTGGTCTCGAAAAATACTGGTTGGTAACGGGATTCCCAGCGAGAAAATTGAAGTCGTGATGGATCCTGTTGGCGGTACTTACGAAGAATTGCAAGCAGTGCAACACTACGCCGCCAAAAATGAGTTACACTCTCTCCTGATAGTAACTTCGGCCTATCACACGAGACGCACTCTTTGGACAGCAGACAATCTGTTCAAGGGTATGCAACTCACGATTGGGCTCGAGCATCCGAGCGCGGTACCTTCGCCCTGGTTTTGGTGGCTCCGTCGCAGCGGTTGGCGGATGGTCGCCGGCGAGTACGTGAAAATGGCGTACTACTGGCGACGGTTCTAGAAGCTACTCACGCCCCCCAAACGCCCCCTTCAATTTTTCCTGAGTTCTCGGGATATTTTGAAAGTGTCCCGATTTCCTGGGGTTTCGTGTGGATTGATAGTTTGATCTGAAAGACGACTGCTAAATAACAAACTACGGGTACCTAAAAACCATGAGACTTTTCTTGAGGGCTGGTTTTTGTGCGGTGTTGGTGCTGGGGCTGGGAGGGCTCTTCGGCTCGGAGGCGAAAGCGGATCCGCTGACATTCAGCAATGTTAGAGGGTTGCAAAACGGCGGCTTAACAAATGTGGATCTCTTCTCGCACCCGGGTGCCACTCTTTATGGATCCCAGATTAGCTTTCTGGTGGACATCTCAGGCCCGATTGCCCGCGATCAAGGCAGTACGTTAGTAGCTACTTTTACCGAAGAAGGATATGCGCCAATCCTTCTGAGCTACCAATTACCACTGTTCGACACTATCTCTCCACCATTTACTCTCTTGCTCACGATTACCGCTCCCGGCGCAAGTTATGCCGGTACCCTGGCCGCCCTGAATCTTAATATTCTCGGTAGCTCGGAAGAATTTGTAATTCCCAACGGCCCCAACCGCGGTGCCTATGTTGACGGATACACCTACGTCTTCGAAGTAGCCCAGCCAGTGCCTGAACCGGCCAGCGTGATGATTTTCGGAACCGGTATCGTGGGATTAGCAACCATGTTGCGGCGTCGCGGGCGCGGCCGGCAGAACAGTAGGCCGTTATAGACGGCGTCCTGTTGTATCGGTCGGTGGCAGGCTATTGAGTTTTTCCTCACCGGATTTGCTCGGTTTAAGGAATTCAAGGCAGCTCAGAACGACTTCTGGATTTGAAATATCAGGCCGACCGTTGTAACTTTCCTCCAATTGTCGTACTCGGTCTGAGTCGGAGCTGCGGGTTGCCGCCAGGTTTTGACTTGTTACCAACGATGTTGTGGTTGCGTTCCAGAACGCGACTTTGGAGTAGGTCAAAGCAAGCTGCCCCGGGCAATTCCTTATGAGTGTTCCCGCCGAACTGATCATTTCGCGAATATCCACCGCTATTCGACATTTCACCTAAGAGATGTAGTTTGAGTGTGGCATCCCAGCCAGGTTGTGTTCTGACCCGCGCGGCGGTGATCTAAACGTCATGAGTCCTTCCCTTTCAGTTATTGTTCCCGCGTACAACGAAGCTGCGCGCCTTGGCAAGACGCTGCCAATCATCTTTGAGTACTTGAAGGCCCACTATCCGGACGCCGAGGTGATCGTTGTCGATGATGGTTCAACTGACGAAACGTGCTCAGTGATAGAGCAAAGTTTTGCGCAGCCCCACGGACTCGACACGATTCTGGTTCCTACTCCAGTCAACCGCGGCAAAGGACACGCGGTACGCTCGGGTTTGTTAGCTGCGCGTGGACAGATCGCCTTGTTTTCCGATGCCGATCTGTCAACTCCGATCACCGAGCTACCGAAGCTGGTCCAACCGATAGAGTCAGGGTCGCGTGACTTGACCTTTGGTTCCCGCGCGCTCGATCGACAACTCATCGGAGTGCATCAACATTGGCGTCGTGAACTTGGTGGTCGCGTGTTCAACTCAATCGTACGCGTCGCGACTGGTTTGCCTTTTTGGGACACGCAGTGTGGCTTCAAAGCATTTCGCATGAGGTCCTGTAGATCGATCGTCGAGGGCGCCACCATCGATCGCTTTGCGTTTGACGTGGAGTTACTTTACCTGGCCCATAAGGCCGGTTTGCGACTGGAAGAGATCGCGGTGCGTTGGGACCATAACGAAGGCAGCAAAGTAAGTTTTGCCCGCGACAGCAAACGGATGTTGACTGAAGTAAGTCTCATACGCCGGCAGATGCGTGAGGGAATCTACGACGAAGCAATCAAACACGCCGGCCAGCAACTACAGTTGACCAACTGTTGATTTGGCAGATCACTGTTATGGATTCAGCTTCAATCACAACCCCGACGAAAACAGTTGGCCACGAAACCGTGGTAGACAGCACATGGCCCAAGTTTCCTCGCGACTACCTGGCGGTGTTTGCTGTCTACGTGCTGGTGACGCTTTTTGTGCGGGCCCATTTCATGGCCGACACAGCAGATTACGTTGGTTCGGTGGTGGCCTATGACACTGGACGCCAGACGGACTTCTGGGAGTTTGGCCACCTCTTCTGGCGGCCGCTGCTATGGTTCTTCTACGTTTTAGTGAGACCTGTAACAAAGCAAGTGGTCGGTGGGGATCCCGGCACCAACGTGATTGTAGCGGGCCTGATAATCAATTGGATCTCCGGATTGGTGAGCGTGTTTGCTTTGCATGCTCTTTGCGGTCGGTTCTGTAAGCAACGTTGGATCGTCTACCTGACCACGATCATCTTTATATTCTCCCA
>DATFRK010000161.1:0-3363 GCA_035263325.1 Pyrinomonadaceae bacterium
TAAGTTCCCAGCGGTTATCGCTCTGGGGGACGCGGCTCCCTCGCTGCCCCGCTGGAAGATCATAAAATTCAGACCGCGTCGTCAGGTAATGTCAATAGACCTCAATGGGCTTCATTTCAAACCGGAGCAAATAGAGTTCACTATCGAACCCGACGGCGACAAGCTTGGCATTACCTTGTTCATGGCTGGTTACAAAGAAACCGAACATGAGCGCTACGCCTCGATAGGTTTTCTCATGTTGGATCAGGCTCTCGGGGAATACGATGTCGAGACAAAAGTCGGCGGCATCGACTTTAAGTCCAGTCAGGCCAGTTCAAAGTTACCAAAAGAGCCGCTAGCGAAACTGACCGAGCGTTTTGATGAGCTGGTACGATCCAGGCGCCAGTAGACTGCGCGGAAAGACTCTTTAAAAGACGGCGATGAAATTAATGCTTGTGTCGCGGGCCCGTTTCAGGGTTTCATAGATGTGTCCCACCTCTCACAAATAATCTCAGCCTTGGGAGGAGACCAACAATGAAAATCGTTTACTACTTAGGGATGCTGTTTTTTGGATTCATCGGCATCATCAGCATCCTGCGCACCCTCGAACTCCTGATTGTCGGCGCCGGGCTATTCCTTACCCAGCTATTGATTGGCGTCGTGATGCTCGCACTGGCATTTTTCTGCCTCAAAAAAGCGCGTGCCAGCGTCAGCTAGTACCAGAACATCTGCGGAGTTCAGCCAGCTGAATAGCTAGTCCACATAGGTGGCACCTCAGATAACGGAGAAGATGAGGAATGAAATATTACTGCGTAGTTGAACTCGACATCACTGACCAAAGTTGGGTGCCGCAATACATCGAGAACGTGACGAAGTTGGTTGAACGAAGTGGTGGCCGGTACCTGGCGCGCACTGCCAATGTCGAAAAGATCGAAGGTGAGCGCAAGGCGCCGGGTGTACTGGTTCTCCTCGAATGGCCTTCTCGGGAGGCCGCCATCACATTCTATGAAAGTGATGCGTATAAACCTTATCTCGAAAGTCGCATCGCGGGAGCAAGCAATGAATTTCTCCTGATCGCCGGTGAAGACATCGCGAACGTGGCAACGATCGACTGAGGGTGATACCACTGACTTCAGTCAGTGGAGTTTCAATTTTTACCTACAGCTGCGAACCCGAAAACTCCTCGATACCACTGACTTCAGTCAGTGGAGTTTCAATTTTCACCTACAGCTGTGAACCCGAAAACCTCCCTTGATACCACTGACTTCAGTCAGTGGAGTTTCAATTTCGGCCTTTTTGCGATTCGTACCTTAGGTTGAAAGTGAAGCTCCGACCCGCTGAAGCGGGTGGTATCAAGGATTTGGCTCGCCAGTTCTAGGTTGAAACTGAACGACCACTGACTAAAGTCAGTGGTATCTCGAGTTTCCTGTATAGTCTGACGAATGAATGAACTCTCTCTCAGTGAAGCAGCTGAATTACTGCGCCAGAAGAAGCTCTCTCCAGTCGAGCTCACGACCGCTTGCCTCAAGCGAATTGAGCAACTCAATCCACAACTCAATGCGTTCATCACTGTGACGCCAGAGTCGGCAATGGCCGAGGCACGCGAAGCGGAAAAGGAAATTCAGCACGGCGATTGGCGCGGGCCGCTGCACGGAATTCCTATCGCCCTGAAGGACCTGTTCGACACGGCTGGGGTCAAGACTACCTGCGCCAGCGCCGTGTTTGCGGATCGCGTGCCCAGCGAGGATGCCGCAGTGGTCCAAAGGCTGAAACGCGCGGGAGCGGTACTGCTGGGTAAACAGAACATGCAGGAATTTGCCTACGGCGGCACCTCGGTGGCGAGTCATTACGGTCCAGTTCACAATCCCTGGGACCTCACGCGGATTGCCGGAGGATCTTCGGGTGGCTCTGCTGTCGCCGTGGCAGCTGGAATGTGTTTCGCCGCCCTGGGATCGGATACAGGTGGCTCGGTCCGGCAGCCTGCGGCCTTCTGTGGCATTGTCGGTCTCAAACCCACGTACGGAAGGGTGAGCACTCGCGGTGTCATGCCGCTTTCCTGGTCGCTGGACCACGTCGGCCCCTTCGCTCGCAATGTGACAGACATGGCCCTGCTACTGGAGGCGATTGCTGGTTACGATGCATTGGATCCCACCTGCGTCGATTGGCCCACCGAAGACTATAAGAGCGGGTTGTATGCGAACGTGTCGGAACTGCAAATCGGCCTGGCACGTCGACTATTCTTTGAAGGGCTCGATCCAGAGATTGAACAAGCAGTAAATGGCGCCCTCGAGGTAATAAGCAGGCTGGCCATTGAAGTAAGCGACATAGATCTGCCAGACGCGCCTACAACCGTCATTGCTCCCGAAGCATTCGCCATTCACCGGCAATACCTCAACACCACTCCCGAACTCTACCAAAGCTGGACCAGAGAACGACTGACGCAGGCGGGGCGGATTGGCACCGTAGCTTACGTAGAGGGCCGGCGGGAGCTCGAACGTGTGCGCCGATCTGTCAACGACGTCTTTTCAACGGTCGACCTGTTAGTGACTCCGACTACTCCGGTGGCACCGATCACCATTGCCGAAGCGATCGACATGCCTCAACCGCCTTCGCCTGGTGAGGTGTGGCTGCGAAATACCAGACCCTTCAACGCCTATGGCTTGCCTACTATTTCCCTGCCGTGCGGCTTCACCCGCGCTGGTCTACCGATTGGCTTACAGATCGCCGGCCCCCCATTCGGAGAACGCAAGTTGTTAGCGTTCGCCTACGCGTACGAGCAGGCCACGGAATGGCACAAGCGAGTGCCTCCACTGTGATTGTGTGGCACTCAATCAAGCATTCCACTACTCTGAACCCTTGCCGTCTCACTCTAATCCCACCACCGGAAGGTGGTGGATAGTTCAAGTCCTTTCTACAAAGCAATCGCCTCCCCAGCCAAATTCCACCACCGGAAGGTGGTGGTTCGTTCAAGTCCAGCCTACCGACGCCGCCCCCCGGTCCACTGACTAATCCCACCACCGGAAGGTGGTGGATAGTTCAAGTCCAGCCTACCGACACCGCTTTCGCAAAGAAGGCCGGACTTGAACCATCCACCAACTCCCGTTGGTGGGATTCAAGCAACAAGTCACCGCGCTGACTAGGCTGGACTTGAACTATCCCGTTGTTGAGATTTCCGATTCCAATTTTCAGCGGACTCTCAACTCAAAAGTGGAGATCCTGGTTGACACTGTCGAAAGTGTCATAAATGCAACGACCGCCTCTGTGCTTTAGAGAATACTCTTCGTCTCTATGGACCAGGTTAAGGAGGTCGGTCCCGTGAACAGGCCGCGATCATCAGTGACAGTTATCCGTTGGAGTGCGCGGATATTTAGAGTCCTCATCCTG
>DATFRK010000162.1:0-10000 GCA_035263325.1 Pyrinomonadaceae bacterium
TTGGATAAGCTCTTCGGCCGTCATTAAGTGAGTCGTTGTGGTCATCGTATTTTGCCTTCGTCGCAAGTCGTGAGGTGACAAAGTTAGGTCGCCCTGTTTAAGTATGGTGGAGGCGCCGAGAATTGAACTCGGATCCAGAAGTCAACGCCGAAAGATCCTACATGCTTAGTCGCTTCTCTTTCTCCCCGAACAGGTCGGGGAACTTTCGCTCTTTGTCAAGTAAGTGAAACGACGAGACCTCGACTCGAGCTAGTCCGACTTTATCTCGCCCGCTGCCACGGACCGAAGCAGCAGGCCAGCTCATCTAAGTGACATCTCATTCCGCGCGCATGAGCAACTTGCGGCGAGACGCTCGGTGCTTAATTAGGCAGCGAGAGCCAATTCATTGTTATTGGCAGTTGTGTTTCCCTACGCGTTTTAACGAGCTGCATAGAGTAGCCCGGCATGCATCCGTCGGTCGCCAGAAACCCCTGTCGAAGCCTGTCGCCCCCAAAGCGAACGCAATCTGATTATAAACAGGATATTCAGTGAGTCCTAATCTGCAACATAACTAACGCCTGGACATGAGGTTAGACGGCACCTGGGTTATAATCCAGCACTAGCCACCTCATCCCCAATGCCCTGGCACTGTGGCTAGCCACGTTGTCGCATTCCTAACGTATGAAGCACCTTGGTTTCTGAGGGCTGATAATTTATGGCTACAAAATATACTACTGGTTCGAAAATTAAATCATATTCACCTAAAGCAATAGTAAATACTCCTCCTGATCAACACAGCAACCTGCTCCGGCGCTTCTGGCTGCCCGCGGTTTTGTGCCTGGCACTTGCCGCCGGAGGCCTGACCGGAATCATCGCCGCCTACGAGCTGAACTATTCTCGAGCTGCCAATGAAGTGGCAGCGCTGGCGACTTATCGTCCCAGCGTTGTCACTCGTATCTACGCTGACGACGGTGAGACGGTCATCGGTGAATTCGCGCTCGAGAAAAGAATCCCTTTGAAGTATGAAGAGATTCCACCGGTCCTAAAGAACGCGATACTCGCCGTCGAAGATGTCCGTTTCTATGATCACATCGGCATCGATCCGATCCGCATCATGGGCGCAGCCTGGAAGAATCTCACTACCGACAGGGTTGAGGGTGGCTCGACCCTGACCCAGCAACTCACTAAAAACTTATTCCTGACCAAGGAGCAATCCTACAAACGCAAAGTGAATGAGTGGTTGCTGGCCTTACAGATCGAGCGCTACTACACCAAGAACCAGATCATGGAGTTGTATGTAAACCACATGTTCCTGGGGGCGAACGCCTATGGCATGGAAGCCGGCGCGGAAACCTATTTCGGCAAACAAGCCAAGGACTTGACGCTTGCCGAAGCGGCAACCCTGGCCGGCGTGCCCAAGGCTCCCAGCGAATATTCCCCGACGGCCAATCCCGCTAAAGCAAAAGAGCGTCGCGATCTGGTGTTGGATCTGATGGCCAAGAATGGTTTCGCCAGTCAGGCTGAAGTCGACGCAGCCAAGACCAAACCGATTCAACTAGCGGATACCGCTTACTACAACGCACAAACCAAAGCGTCGGTCTTCGATTATCCGATCGAGAACATCCGGCAAGAACTAGAAGACAAGTACACGACTCGCGTGGCCCAGGGTGGTTTATCGGTCTACACCACCATCAACGTCGAAGCGCAGAAGCGCGCTTATGAAGTGCTGCGCAGTGGCCTGCGACAATACGACCACTCGCACACGAGCTGGCGCTCCAGCTACACCCCCATTCCCTCCACCGTCAACAATGGCGATGGACCACCAACTGCACAGGAACTGAATACTTACAAGCATCCGGATTGGTATGGCAACGATTACGAAGTGGGTCGTCATTTGATGGGCTTGATCATGAAGGTCGACCGCACTCGAAACGAAGCCACCGTGCGCTTCGGCAACTTCAGCAGTATTGTCACCGCCGCGGATATGGGTTGGGGCAAGCGTCTACCCGGCAGTGAGTTCAAGCCGGGCTACCTGGCAGAGTTCGAAATCAAAGAAGTCGATGAGAAGAACCGCCGCCTCAAGGTCGAACTCGAGCAGATTCCCGCCGTCCAGGGAGCAATGATGACGCTGAACGCCAAGACCGGTGAGGTTGTGGCAATGATCGGCGGATACGACTTCTACACCAACAAGTTCAACAACGCCACCCAGGCTTATCGACAAACAGGGTCATGTTTCAAACCTTTCATTTATACAGCTGCCGTTGAATGGGGCATGACGCCTGATACGAACGTGAGCGGCGCGCCCATTAGCATCGGCGACTGGCAACCGCACAACTACGATGGCTCGCTCGGATGTAGCGACATGCCGATGAAGATGGCGCTGGCGAAGTCGATGAACATACCCGCGGTCCATTTGTTGCAAACTGTCGGCATTCAAACCGGCGCCCAGATGGTCCGTCGCTTCGGTATCAAGGTACCAATGGCCCCGTATCTTCCTTCGGCGCTGGGCGCGACTGAAGTACCGCTGGACCAAATGGTGTCTGCCTACTCAGCCTTTCCCAACAAAGGCATTCGGGTCGAACCACACCTCATTCGCAAAGTACTGGATCGGGATGGTGGCCCACTCGAAGAATGGGAGAACACCACCTACAAGGTAATGAATCAGTACGTGGCGCTCACCATGGTCTCGATGATGCGCGGCGTGGTGCAGTTTGGTACCGCCACTGCTGCGGGGTCACTGGGAGTGCCACTCGCCGGCAAAACGGGAACGGTAAACGACCACACGGACGTTTGGTTCATCGGTTACACACCGACTTATGTAACCGGTGTTTGGATGGGATATCCCGGAAAGAAGAAACCGCTCGGTAATGACATGACTGGTGGACACGGTGCGTTGCCCATGTTCATCGACTTCATGAAAACTTTTCTCAAGGACAAACCGAAGGAGGAGTTTCCGAAGGCGCCTGACATGCCGGAGGACATGCGCGAACTCTTCCGGCAACGTCAACGAGAGCTTGCTGCCGAGCGTGCGGAATTGGCGGCCGCAGCTGAGGAAACAAAAGACGAGAATGCAGCCACACCGGCGAGCACTACCGAGCCAAAGCTAGAGCAGATAACCCTGCCGCCACCACCAAAGACAGAAGAACCTGCTACCAATCCGCAACCGAAGGTGGAAGCGCCACCTACCAAGCCGGATACTACAACCCAGCCCGCTACTCGACCTCGGGAAGCAGAACCCGCGAAGAAGAAGGGAAAGAAAGGCGACGGGGAACCCGGCTAAGAAAGGATGAAGGATGAAGGCGGAAGGATGAAAGCCTACCGACTTTCGTTCTTTAGCTATTTGGCCCAAATTGATTGACTAAACAAAGGATGAAGGATGAAAGCCCGCTGACTTTCGTCCTTCTTCTATTTGGCCCAACTGCATTAGGTCAAACCTAGTTAGCGCACTCGGCCTCGGGCTTTGACCTTCTTTACAACCGTGACCAGGATCGATATTAGCTCGTCGGCTTCCTGGCGTAGGCTAGCAAGTCGTTTGGCAGGAACAACGTTTCCGTCCGCAAGCAGTTCGAGCCAATAAGCGGTCTCGTCCAATTCTTGCAATGCGCCCTCGATCTTGCTGATTAAATCCGCGTTCGACTTGGCTCGTTACCCTTCCCGTTAGTGCGCTCCAACAGATGTTCCTGCCTTCAGTATTTGGAGCCCTAAGACTTTGCCAACGCCTCGTGAGGGCAAAGCAACATGGAGTTTAATGATCCTAAGAGCAAACAGTTTTGTGCGTTCTCGCAGATCTCTTTCCATCGTGAGGTTCTCCGTTTTGTGAAGAGGTTATGAGGTTTTACTTCCGCCTTCATCCTTCATCCTTCATCCTTACAGAAGCTTTCCTAAAGCATACGGAAGCATCTTGCGCCACCAGGGCCAGTCGTGGTCCACGTCAGCACCCCAGAGATCGAGAGTGTGCGGAATACCTTTGGCCCGGAGGATATCCGAGAGGGCGCGACTTCGTTCCGGCGCTTCATAATTCCCCTGGCCCGACATGATGATTATCGCCTCAGCTTTCTGCAGCGTTGGCAGAAAGTGATCGTCGTCAAGACCAGGCAGATAATCGATCGGGTTGTTGAAGTAAACGTTATCGTCGTAGTGGCCCTTGAGGTAGGAACGCACATCGTAGCTGCCACTCATCGCGATCACACCCCGAAAGACGTCAGGATGTTTGAAGTACTCATTTGCGGCCAGGAAAGCACCCAGGCTTGCACCGGTCGTCAAAGGTCGATTCTCACCGTCGCCACAGTCCTTGCGAATCAAGGGCAACACTTCCTCGGTGATGTACCGGTCATACCTGGTGAGCAATTCGGCCTTCAACGGCGCCGGCATTTGTTCATTCAACAAGCTATAGCGGTTGACGCTATTAACTGAGTAGGCGCGCAACCTGCCCGCTTCAATGAAAGGCTTGATAGCGTCTACTAAATAGAAGCGTTCATATTCAAGATAGTCGGCGGCTGCGGTCGGGAACATGAGGAGCGGTGGCCCCGCGTGTCCATATGCAACCAGCGGCATTTCGGTACTCAAGTTTGGGCTAAACCATGCTGTTGTCCTGCGTTCCATTAGTCCTCGCGCTCAGCCTGAAGACAATTCTCCCAGGCAATTTGAAAATCATTTATTTGATCAGGGTGTTCAATGGGCGGCCAAGGATATTCTCGCAGTTCCGCGGCTAACGCAAGCCAGGTCCGAGCAGCTTATCCTCGACTTCAATGCGGCAAACTGCGCCGAGAGTTGTGTCAGGTTGATTCGAACAAGTTTTCGGGAACACACACACCTTTAACTTCACGGCAGCCGCTTCCTTGACGCTCCCGAACTCATTTGTTATAAAAACCGCTCGCGCCCTGCACAGTTCGAAACGCTGTGTAGGGCGCGGCTATTCCGCAGTAGCTCAATGGCAGAGCATTCGGCTGTTAACCGAAGGGTTGTAGGTTCGAGTCCTACCTGCGGAGCCAAACATTTTGTAGCCGTAAGTTCCTAATTCTAGAAACTTACGGCTACTCTCGTCTTCGTCGTACTTGTTGTCTGAGCGGCTATTAGGAACACCTCAAATATATCGTCGAGCCAGGCGGAAGCATATCGTTGAGACAAAGCTTCGCTGTCGGGCTCAATTGTTTACGGCTTCGAAGAGTCGCAGCTTGGCGACAGATCGTCGATTCGCCGACTGCGCTCGTCGCACTTTGGCTCGTGCGGAAACCAATGCACGCTTCCTTTGGTAAGTTCAACTAGATCAATCGGGCCGCCCGCATCACTATTGTCTTCAATCGAAAGCTGCAAGACGTGTTGAACGCCTGCGACTGTGCCCTTAGCCCAGAAGCTTGGCTGATCGAGATATACCTCGGCGCGTTTACTAACACCCACAGAAATTCGTTGGGCTCTTCTAACGGGACCGCTGAGGGTGATCGGGTGGCTATCGAGAATTATCGAATCATCTTTAGTGTCTCTTGGTGTCAGTGCAGTGGCAGCGAGCTCAGGACCATCAATGAAGCGTACAAAAACTACGTTGACCACCGCTCCTCGCTTGAAGACTTCGTAACGAGCAGGATTTCGTTTCCTCAGTTTCTTAAGAACATCGATGAGCGGCTGCTGAATGAGTTGTTCAAATCTGTCTCGGACTTCCGTCAGCTTCTTCGAACTTTGAATTGCCTGGCGGGCAAAGTCTTTCGGATCGAATGAGCCGTATTCAGCAAGTCCTGCAACGGCTACAAAGGTGTCGCCGATTTGACTCAACTTGCAAACACAAACAGTTTGCCCCGTCTCTGCGGTGCGTTTGCTGTCCGTGGCGATGATGATTTCGTTTGAGGTGTAGCGGACGTAAAGGACAGTAGCGTTGCATTTAGAGATGATCGCCAATACCAGCAAAAGCGAAAGCCAATTGTTCAGATTGAGCTTCAATTGTTAGTCCATCTCAATTCCGCAGCGTCTGAAGAATTGATTTGATGCCGCCAGTCTAGCAAAATCAAGGGCGAATTGATTATCTGAATATTACTGCTGACTACGACACCGTTGTCGCCGTTTCAGGGATTCGATCGAGTACCGAAGTAACTTCAGACTCAATAGTGTTTGAGGTTGAAAGAAAGTAGTAGCCTACAATAGTTCAGAATTCATCGCGCAGGTGAACCTATTAACATACTCTCCAGCGTACTGCTTTCGTTAACATTCGTGTGGGCGAATCCATCCAAAGTAGTCATTCAACAGTGGACCTTAAAGGACCGCTGCGTTTCATAAAACTGACCTCCGTTTTGCACGATTCCATCACCAGTGCCAACGTCGTGCAGCAGAAAATCGCTGAACGGATGAATGATCTTGTCACCCAATAGTTCATTCAAACTATTGACAGCGCCGTTCATATAGTTATAGAGTCCGCGCCCAACGCACGTCGTCGACTCCCCCCTTCAGTCGACTCTGCCTCAGGAGGACTAATACTAATGGTAACTAAAAAGAAGCCTGCTGCCCCGAAGGTTCCCTCGGCAGCGAAGCTTAAAGACCTTCAAGCGAAGCTCAATAAGGACAAGGCCCTTCGCGCCAAGTTCGTTAAGGATCCCGGCGCCGTTTTGAGCGCCCAGGGTGTAGAGATCACTAAGGCGAAGTCAGACCAGATTACTAAGTACCTCGCAGACATGACCGCGCCGCAACGCGCCGCTTTCCAGGCCGAGTTGGTCAGAGTACAAGTAGGAATCCAGGTTCGCGTCCGAATCCGGGTCAATATCGGCATTACTTTATAACGAGCAGCAATTAAGCTCGGCCTAAGATTGTTTGTTCCGAAACTGCCAAGTGGCGACTCGCAGCAAATTCGCCCGCGCCCACTTGGCAGTTGCGGATTTTTGTGTCCGCTTCCCAGGAGGCTTCGATGGCTCTTCCTGACATAGATTCCGTTTTGCGAAATGGCGACGGACTAATCGTTGTTCCTCCGTTCGCCGGACTTGATCGTCCTTCACTGGCGGCCCATGTGCTGCAAGCTTGTGCGGCTGCAGCCGACATTCGCGTGAGCGTGCTCTACGCCAACCTGCTCCTCGGCGCTCAAATCGGCGAACTCAATTACCAGGCCGTCTGTTATGCGCCCACGGGTGCCTTACTCGGTGAGCGCTTCTTTGCGCGGGCAGCGTACGACGTTCCCGCTTTTGGTCACGACACCAGCTATCGTTCCTACTTCGAAACTTCTGCTACAGAGGAGAGAGCCGACTCTGAAGTGGAAATAAACCTCGATGAATTGCAAGCGCTCGAACCAGAGTTGCAGCAGTGGACAGAAACTGTGGCTACGGCCATCGTCGCGCGTGGTTACAAAGTGGTTGGTTGTACTTCTACATTCGAACAAACTGCAGCCAGTGTTGCCTTGCTAACTCGTATTAAACAGTTGCGGCCTGAAACCGTGACGATTATTGGCGGCGCCAACTGCGACGGAGAGATGGCGGAGGGCATCGTCTCGCTTGGAGCGAACATTGATTATGTGTTTGCCGGCGAAAGTGAAGTATCGTTCGTAACGTTCATGCGTCGCGTGCTCGCTGACGATCTGCCCACCGAGCGCATCATCGCCGGAGAACCATGCATAGATCTCGACGCACTTCCCACCACGGACTTCTCCGACTATTACGAACAACTCGCCTTAGCGATTCCCAAGAGCTTACTCGCGCAAAGCTCACTGATCCTCCTGCCGTATGAAAGCAGCCGCGGTTGCTGGTGGGGTGAAAAACACCACTGCACATTCTGCGGCCTGAACGCCCAGACGATGAAGCATCGCGAAAAGTCGCCGGACCGCGTGATCGGAGAACTTCAATCGTTACTGGAAAAGCATCCCAATAAGAAAGTTTGCGTCGTCGACAACATCATGCCGCATTCCTACTTCCGCACCTTGCTGCCGAGACTTCCCGCCGAGGTGCCAGGACTGATCGCCTTCTACGAAGAGAAATCCAACCTTTCTCTGGAGGATGTCGTCAATCTCAAGGCGGCCGGCGTTTGTGAGATTCAGCCCGGCATCGAGGCCCTCTCAACCTCGCTACTGAGACGGATGGACAAAGGTGTAACTGCCCGTCAGAACATTGCGTTGATGAGGTATGCCCGCGCCGTCGGTGTTAACCTCGCGTGGAATTTGCTCTATGCCTTTCCCGGCGACCACGCCGCTGACTACGAAGAGACGTTGGGTTTGATCCCACTACTACGTCACCTAAACCCGCCTGCCGGCTTGTCGTTTTTGAGCATCGACCGCTTCAGTCCCTATTTCGATTTTCCTGAACGATACGGGATAACCAATATGCGACCGATGAAGAGCTATTTTTCCGTGTTTCCTGCCACCGCCAACATCGAAAAGCTTGCCTACCACTTCGTCGGCGACTACGGCAGCGGCTCACGCGAAACTCCGGAGTTGATGAAACACCTCGAAACAGACGTGGACCAATGGATGTCGTTGTGGAACAAGCAGGATGAGGCGTTGCCTGCCCTCGCCGTCACCTCACTGGCGGAAGATACTTTCCTGCTAATGGACACGCGTGGTCTTGAAGATACAGAGGAAATACAGTTTCTCGATCGCGATCAAGCTTCGCTGATACTCGCCGGTCGCCGACTGGATGAACGAGACGACAATGTTGAATGGGCGCTGGAGGCAAAACTGATCGTTGAGTTGGATCGCCTCTTTGTGCCACTGGCGACCGCTGAACCGGCACTCTTGCGCGAGTTCGAAGCTGAGCAGCGAAAGAAGCTGCACGGATCGGTCGTACGCCAATCGCTGCCAGTTATCCCGGCAGTGCTTTCCTGACCTAGTTTCTCAATTCGTCAAAATGGTTCCTACCAGATGTGCGTTAATGGCACTTTTAACGGGCGGCAAACCGTGTATAGATGGGGGCCTTTATCTGAGGGGTGAGGAAACAAGATGATAAGGACCAGAGAGATCCGATCGGCGAGCGAGATTCTGCTCATCTTTGCCGCAGCCATGTTTGGTTGCGGATTCTTTGTCCAGATTCCCAAAGAAGTTTTTTGGCCCTATCTTGCCGGGATCGTAGCGCTGCTCCTGGGTTTCGTCGCGATGCGAAACAACTTTGTCCAGGCGCGCTCAAGTGACAAGCTAATCGCCCTCGGACCATTGCTCTTCGCTGCGCCTCTAACTGCTTTTGCCGCCGAACACTTTGTCTTCACCCAGTTCATGGTCCCGATGATTCCTTCCTGGATTCCGGGTCCTTCGTTTTGGATTTACTTTACTGGCGTGGCTCTGCTCGCCACTACCGCCAGTATCTTTCTGAATCGCAAGGTACGCTTATCGGCAACGTTGCTGGGAATAATGATCTTTTCGTTCGTTGTGCTGATACACATTCCCAGGGTAATTGCCAATCCGCACGATAGAGTTGCGTGGGCCGTGGTGGTGAGAGATTCGTGTTTCGCGAGCGCTGCGTTAGTACTTGCCGCCACGCATAGCGCGGGGTGGCGAACTAGACGTACCCACACGCTGACAATCATTGCCGGTCTGCTGGTGGGGATCGTATTGGTCTTCTTTAGTATTGAACATTTTTTGCATCCTGAATTCGCTCCCGGCGTCCCGCTCAACAAAGTCACTCCCACCTATATTCCGCTTCGTTCACTTTGGGGCTACGTCACTGGCGTTGCCCTGGCGCTTGGTGGCCTTTGCCTGATCTTCAGATGGCGAGCGCGGCTGGCCGTAACCAGTCTTGGTTTTGTGTACCTGGCTCTCGTCATCTTCTTCTACTTGCCAGTGATGGTGATGATGTGGGCGCGCTCAGAATCCAGGATCGAAGGATTCAATTATTTCTTCGACACGTTGATGTTTGGCGGCGTGGTGTTGATTTTGGCGGGCGCCCTTGATAAAGAGCCCACTGCGGTAGCTGGGGAGGCTGCGGTCAACTCTTCAAGCGAAGCTATGCGGGCTTAAGGCAGGTCATCTGTTACGGTTACTGACAGGAACTCCCGATCTCGTTCAAGCACGCCACAGTTGACGGTACCTCAGCTACCGCTGTGGGTTCTCTATCACAATCCCATAACG
>DATFRK010000163.1:0-6477 GCA_035263325.1 Pyrinomonadaceae bacterium
TAGTTCTCCTAGCGGCAAGCGTGAACCTCCATGGCACAAGGCCATGGCATCCTGGGGGCGGGCAGGCATAGTTCTCCTAGCGGGCAAGCGTGAACTCTCCATGGCACAAGGCCATGGCATCCTGGGGGCGGGCAGGCATAGTTCTCCTAGCGGGCAAGCGTGAACTCTCCATGGCACAAGGCCATGGCATCTTTAGAGGAGAGGACATGGGCAAATCAATCATCTATTCACTTCTACTCCTAACGATTCTCTCCTTATTGCCGTTGAGCCATTTTGTTGTAAGTGGTTTCAGGCTACAACAAGTCGCCGACCCAAACTTCGACACGAAGGTGGCGAATCCGGCGTACAAAAAAGATGGACCAAAGGTTTTGTTCGACGAAGCCCACAACAATTTTCACACTGCCAGTGGTCGCTACAAACCTTTCGCCGATCTAATCGGAAATGACGGCTATCGAATCACCCCAAATAAAGAAAAATTTTCCCGCGACGTCCTGAAGGGCTATCAAATCCTCGTGATCTCAAATGCTCTTGGCGCTGCCCAAATGGGCGCCGCCGACGCCGGCAATCCCGCTTTCACCGACGCGGAATGTGACGCGGTTCGAGACTGGGTAAAAGACGGCGGTTCGCTATTGTTGATTGCTGATCACGCGCCGATGGGAGCCGCCAATCAGATCCTGGCCCAACGTTTTGACGTCAGTATGAGCAAGCGCTTCACAGTTGATGAGCAAAACTACGACAAGGAATCAGACAATCCCGGATTCATCGTTTACACGCGAGAAAGCGGTCGCTTGGTCGATCATCCCATTACCCGAGGCCGCAGTGCGAGCGAACAGGTCAACAAGATCATTGCGTTCACCGGTCAGTCGTTAAAGGGGCCGTCCGACAGCGTTGCCTTCATGAAATTGGCAGACACCGCAGTCGATGTTACTGGCAGAGATAATCCCGATCCCATTTCCGCTGCCGGAAGGGCGCAAGGGCTTGCCCTGAAGTTCGGCAAGGGGCGAGTGATTGTGATGGGCGAAGCAGGAATGCTCTCGGCTCAACTCGCGGGACCGCAACAGATGAAGTTTGGGATGAACCGTTCAGGTATAGACAATCGGCAACTCGCTCTAAACATGATGCACTGGTTGTCGGGATTGTTGAAGGAGGGCTAAGGCGTACTGCGTGCTAGCGCGAGTCACTCGTCATCTTTGAGGAGACGAGTGGTCCCTTCAGTCACACTGGGACGCCCCACAATCTCCTTAGTGTTCTCACTGCGTTGCCAATCGCTAACGGGAACCTGTTGTGGTTGAGGTAAAGCCTGGGTGGTCCGGTCGCGAGTCGTTACATTTACCGCGGGAACCTCCAACTTAATCTCGGGTGAATCCCGGAACAGCATGAAAGCGTAGACAAAGCGTCCCAACCCAATCAGCCCCAGGAGGAAAAAGACCAACGCTCCGACTTTCGCGATTACTTCAAAGGGTCCGCCTGCGTCGAACCAGAAAGTCGCACCCAGGCCAAGCAGCCAGGCGACGACTGTCATGATCAGGCTTTCCCTTATGACCCGGGAACGAGAAAGCGTTGGCGAAGCAGTCGGGGGTTGCGGCAACACCCCATTGTTCGACAGCAGCAGGCCCACTGGTTCGAGCGGAAACCCGCAGCGCGAACAGTAGCGCAGATCCTCTGACAGTTGCTGTTGACTACATTTTGGGCAATACATTAGTTTTGGCCGCCCGGGGCGTCTGTTACCTTGTACGCGACCTTTCGTACCAAAGTTCACGTGGTACGCCGATGAGCAAATAGACATATACTCTAAAGTTGTGTGGGACAAGAAGCGCCAACTGATATGGATCCTGGGCGGACTGATAATCGGCACCTGGGTCGCTTTCTCTGACTCGAAGGATGAGGATGGAAACTTCGGCGTCAGGTTCTTCATCTTCATGGAGACCCTGGTGCTGTTGATTATGGGCGGGTTGTTCTACCTGTATTCGAGGAAGAAGGGGTCTTAGACGTCAGTTAGGTTGCTGCTGAGACTTGGCCCTCACAGTGATTCCCTGGTTACCAAGAACCAACAGACTGCGAGCCTGACCGAAAGGCGCACTCGACGGCGCATAGGATAGGACGTAACGATTGCGTCGCAATTCGTCGCATATTCCTTTAGCTGCCTCGGTGGGGTTATCGATAGAAAATATCTGACCGCCGGTACCTTCCGCGAGCTTATCAATCACCACTCGGGGCTTGGGTACATCTCTACGAATGGCGCCACGCGTTCGATCTACTGCTTGCACGGCGTAGACGGCAATGTTCTCCGATTGCAACTCGGCCACAGTTTGTTCGAACGTGCCTTTACTACCACGATCCAGCCCGTCGCTAATCACTACGATAGCCCGCTTCTGATTCTGTAATGGTCGCAACGCCTGGTCGACCACGGCGCGAATCGCGTCAAAGAGATGTGGCTGCCCTTTCTTGCGGAAGAGCGTGAGGGACTTTTCAATGCCCTTAGCATCGTCAGTCCAGTCGGAGACAATTTCGGCTTCCTCGTCGTAACCGACGATTAGAAGTTTGTCGCCTTCGAATATTTCGTAGGCAAACTCGCGCGCCGCCGCTTCCAATTTTTCCACGTCAGCGCGGATGGAGAGTGAATTGTCCACCAGGAGGACGATGTGTGCGGGAGAAGGATCCAGGGAGAAGTTCTTGATCGACTGTTCGATTCCGTTATCGTAGACAGAGACTTCTTTACTCGTAATTGGCGTTGGCTTGTTGTCGTCGCGCTTGGCGATCACGTTCACCATCACGCCGCCTGAGCTGTTAGCGGAGGGTCGATAACCCGATTGCGCTGGCACGGAACTGACGCAGACAGCCGCCAGGACGGTAAGCAGAGCGCCACAAAGAGTCGAATGCTTAGCCGTTTTTGCTGGCAAACTTAACGAACGCATTTCCTGGTTGTCGAAGGACTGCTAGCTAACCTTAATCACTGCTTGAGGCTTTGGGTGAAGAAGCCTTTTCGGGGGACTTCTTGGCCGGGGAACCGTCTTTGCTTTTCTTGTCGGCCTTTTTTTCAGTGCTTGTCGTTGATTCGGATTCGCTCTTCTCGCCTTTAGTTGCCTTGCTGGCGTAGTCGGTGACGTACCAGCCGGAGCCTTTGAACTGGATGGCGGGAGCTGAGATCAATTTCTCGAGTTTTCCCCCGCATTTGGGGCATTTGGTAAGTGGCTTATCACTGACTTTCTGGAAGGCTTCGGTGTGAGCTTTACATTTCTGACATTGATACTCGTATATCGGCATAAATTTCGGGTCGGCTCCGTTCTCGCCTTATGGCTTGGGAATTATAAGGTTGGGAGATAAGAGCGTGCAATTCACGGGTTGGGTTTGTGGTCAGTGGTCAGTGGTTTTTCATAGGACCTATTCGACCTATTGGACCTATTCAGTGCTGCAAACTGACCACTGACCACTGACCACTGACCACTAACCACTTCGCCTTTTTGCTTCCAGCGGCAGGCATGAACTATGATTCGCGCCATCACGGAGTCTACTCTCCGCCAGCGACGCATCTCCGTGAGACCGATTGTTTTGGTAACAGTTGTGAGGTAAGAAGAAACCACAACTGACTACCAACGACTAACCACTGACCAATAATGTCCAACAGCGCACAATCTCTTTCGTTAGAACGCAAAATAAAAATGCACGAAGCGCGCGAGGGGATCATCAATCGCCTTGCTATGACGCTGCCTAGCGCCATCAATCTCGATCGTTTTCTGAACGTGATTGTCTCGGAACTGGGTCGCATGATGAACGTCGATCGTTGCGACGTAATTCAACTGAAGTCTGCGCGTGAACTGCGTATTAGTCACGAATGGCGGGCGTCGAGTGATGTGCCATCCAGCCTGGGTACCGTAATCCCGCTTGATTTAAAACAACTCTCCGACCACGTGGACATCAGGAAACCAATCCGCCTTGATGACACTGCCGCGGCGGGTCTCGATCAAAAAGTCAGGTTTCTAGCGGCCAGTCTCGGTACTCGGTCACTGCTGGTGGTGCCGGTTGTATTGAACGACGACGTGCTTGGCCTGGTGGGCCTGCACACCACGCGCACTCCGCGTGGCTGGCTCGACGACGAGGTTTCATTTCTTCAGTCCATCGCCAGTCAGATCGCCGTTGGCTACCAGTACACGCGGCTTTACACCGACAAGGAACGTGAGGCTGAAACCAAACGAGCGTTGCTCTCAATAGCCAATGCTTTGAACGCCCGCTCTGATTTTCGGGAAGTGTCTTCGTTCGTACTGGAAAGTGCCATTGCACTGGTCAATGCTGATTACTCGGCACTGGGCGTCCTGGATCCCAATGGCGGTCGCATCAGCCTGGCGGCCTTCAAAGCGGCGCCACACGCAGCCATCGATGCTGTCCAAGGTCTGATCGATACCCACGGCCAGTCTCTCGACATCACCGCCTTTCCAGCGATGGTGGAAGTGCTGAGCCAGGGTACAACACTCCGCTTACTGGAAACTGATCTTCCATTTCCCATTCGGCTACTTTTCAACTCGGTGCTGGGTGGTCGCGCCGCCCTGGTCGCACCGGTGCGCGTGGGCGGACAGACGTTTGGCTTGTTGGGCCTGGTGTGGAGTGAAGCCAAGGAAGGATTTGACGATCGCGAAGTGGCGCTCGTGGAAGGTATCGCTGATCAGATTGGCACCGCACTCGAGCGAGATCAGTTATCAGCTGAGATCATGCATCTGCGCAGCGCATTGCATGAACGCTACGGCGAAGATCGCATCATTGGACAGACAATGGCCATTCGACGCGCGATCGAGTTGGCTCTTAGTGTTGCGGACACGCAGACCACCGTGCTCATCGAAGGCGAGTCGGGCACGGGTAAAGAACTGCTGGCCAACCTGATTCACTTCAACTCCGGCCGGGAAGATCAGCCCTATGTAAAACTGAACTGCGGCGCCATTCCCGAGACGCTGTTGGAGTCGGAACTGTTTGGTCACGAAAAGGGTGCGTTTACTGACGCGCGCGCCTTGCGTCGGGGCAGGTTTGAGGAAGCTAACGGCGGCACACTGTTTCTTGACGAAGTGGGCGAGATGAGTTTGTCGGCGCAGGTGCGGCTATTGCGTGTACTGCAGGATGGGGAGTTCACCCGTGTTGGTGGCAGTGAAGTGATTAAGACTGACGTGCGAGTGGTGGCGGCGTCGAACGTGGATTTGAAACGCGCGGTAGAGTTAGGGACCTTTCGGCAGGACCTCTTCTATCGTCTGTCAGTTTTTCCGATCACTTTGCCACCCTTGCGCGAACGACCAGAGGATATTCACCCGCTGGCGATTCATTTCATTGAACACTACAAACAAAAGACAGGCCGTTTCATTTCCGGCATTTCGAAAGATGCCTTGCAAGCGCTGATCACCTACAGCTGGCCGGGCAATGTTCGGGAGCTTGAAAACGCCATCGAGCGGGCGGTGATCATTGCGTCAGGGCGGCAGATTGAATTGGAGGACCTGCCTGACGCGATCAGCAAAATTGCTTTGGAAGAGCGCGACCGGATCAAAGTGGAGCGAGCCCGGGCCGCCAGTGAAGGCCGCACCACAACGTTTGAAGTGACAGTACCGTCGTCGATGGAGGAGATTGAGCGCCAGGCGATCGAGGCCACCCTGGATTATACGGACGGCGATAAGTCACATGCGGCGCGGGCGCTGGGTATTGGTCGCAAGACGCTCTATCGGAAGCTGGAGCAGTACAACGGGCGCCTGGACAAGTAAGCTTCGGGTCTTGGTCTCTCTGGTGGGTACCTCTTCCTGGTTCTGTACTTAGTTCTTTGTATTTAGTTCTTTGTTCTTATTGTCTGGTTGAGATCTGAGATCTGGCAATTTGAGATACAGAGGTCAAAGGACAAAGAACCAAGTTCAAAGTACAAGGAACCAAGCTCAAAGGCCCAGGACCCTCCAAATAATTGCCTCGCCTCTCCACCATTTGCTATATTCCAATGCTGAAATTTTCCCTCGGAATTTTTACGAAACCAGCGAAGTAATAGGGCTTCGCTTTCCAAGAAAGGACCCATGAAATGGGATACGACGAATATCGCAGAGATAGTGGTGACAATATCTCTACTCGACTAACATACCTGCTTATTGGCGGCGGTATCGGAGCGATCATTGCTCTCCTGTTTGCGCCCAAATCAGGTCAGGAGCTACGTGGCGACATCGCTGACGCGACCCGCAAAGGAATCGATCGATCGCGTGAAGCAGCCCAACAGCTGGGAGATCGCGCCGGCGAATATTACGAAGCCACTCGTGGTCGGGCCCAGGAACTCTATTCCCAAGCTGCGGACAAAGTTACCGAAGTGGCTCAAACTGCCCGTGACGCAGCCGCTCGACAATCTGGTACTGTGGCTGCGGCCATCGACGCTGGTAAGAAGGCCTACCAGGAAGAAAAGCGCAAAACTGAAATGTCCGGGCGGATAGAAGCTGCGCCGAACTACGGAGAGAAAGCGAATTAAGGCAACAA